>NBLX01000018.1 GCA_002084705.1 Desulfobacteraceae bacterium 4572_35.1 | reverse complement strand
CAGTTTTCAAAGACCGACCTGTTTCTGCTTTTCTCTTCCGGCTGCTCGTTGCAGCGGGAATGAACTCTAACGAATCTCTTGCTTACTGTCAAGTGCTTTTCTTTTTTTCCTTCCACCTACTCACCGCTCCACCCTCTCAGAGAAGCCTTTTCTGCTAACGAAGGAGGCAGAGTTATATACGACCAAACACCGGCTGTCAACCATGAAAAAACTTTTCATTGAAATCTCAGCCGAAGCTAGCCAGACAACATCATACCGCCTCGATAATGTAGTAATTCTTTTTGCCCTTCTGTACCAAAACATAGGATTCATTAATCAAATCTGATCTAGTCACAAGATAATCCTGATCGGCCAACTTAGCCTTATTCAAGCTGAGTCCATTACCCTTTATGGTACGACGCAACTCACCTTTAGATTCGAAGAACCCCGCTTCAGTGACAAGCAGTTCCACAACAGGCACTCCGGCATCAAATTTACCTCGATCAACCTCGAAGGTCGGCACACCCTCAAACACCGAGAGGAAAGTGCGCTTATCAAGCTTTGACAAACTTTCAGCAGTAGCTTTACCAAACAAAATCTGCGATGCCTCCACAGCCTTATTGTATTCATCTTCGCCATGAACCATACAGGTAACCTCTTTGGCCAACCGTTTCTGCAACGGTCGCAGATTTGGCGCAGCTTCCTGCTCCCGAACCAGCTTGACCACCTCTTCCCGGTTCAGAAGGGTAAAGATTTTAATATATTTCTCAGCATCAACATCGGAGACGTTGAGCCAAAATTGGTAAAACTTGTATGGTGTCGTCAACTTCGGATCGAGCCAAACATTGCCGCTTTCCGTTTTGCCAAATTTGCCGCCATCCGCCTTGGTGATAAGCGGACAGGTCAGAGCAAAAGCCTCACCGCCCTCCTTGCGACGAATCAGCTCTGTCCCCGTAGTGATATTTCCCCACTGATCGGAGCCACCCATCTGCAATTTACAGCATTTCTCTCGATACAGGTGCAAGAAATCTGTCCCCTGAACCAACTGATAGGTAAATTCAGTGAAAGACAGCCCCATTTTTACCTCTTCGCCAAGTCGTTTTTTAACGCTATCCTTGGCCATCATATAGTTGACCGTAATATGTTTGCCAATGTCGCGGATGAACTCCAGAAAACTGAATTCTTTCATCCAATCATAATTATTGACCACCTCGGCAGCATTGGCCGCGTCCGATTCAAAATCGAGAAACTTCGCCAACTGCCTTTTTAAACAACTTTCATTGTGATGCAAGGTCTTTTCATCAAGCAGATTACGCTCTGCCGACTTTCCCGACGGATCACCGATCATACCGGTAGCTCCACCAACAAGCACTATCGGCTTATGTCCAGAAATCTGTAAATGCTTGAGCATCATCACACTTACCAAATGGCCAATATGCAGCGAATCTGCAGTCGGGTCAATCCCAACATAGGCAGTTGTCATCTCTTTTTGCAGCTGATCTTCAGTTCCTGGCATGATGTCGTGTATCATGCCTCGCCAGGTCAATTCTTCGACAAAATTCATTTCTTATCCCTACAATTAAGTCTATTTGGTCTCGTTCAATCTATTATGACATTCTATTAGTTTCAAAATAGATCAGCGACATATCAAAACAATCAATCAATTGGCCGATTCCATGACCCGTTCAATATGCGTGGCCTTACCGCTTTCATCATCGACATCGACAAGCACACCACACAAAACTGGATCTTTTTTCGCCACCTCGAATTTTGCCGGCATCTGAGTTATAAATTTTTCGATGGCGATCTCTTTCCGTACTCCAATAACCGAATCACGACTTCCCGTCATCCCTGCATCAGTCTGATAAGCTGTTCCACCGGGCAGAATCTGCTCATCTGCAGTTGGCACATGGGTATGTGTTCCAATTAACACCGACACGCGCCCGTCTAAATAGTGCGCCAAAGCCATTTTTTCACTGCTAGCTTCTGCATGAAAATCGACAAAGACAACAGCAACATCATCCATCAGCTGTCCTAAATATTCATCGGCAGCTCGAAATGGACAATCGAGGGAGTTCATAAAAATTCGTCCCTCAAGATTTATCACCGCTATTTTAGTACCAACATTGCTCTGGTATATTCCAAGTCCCCGCCCCGGAGCACCAACGGGATAATTACCCGGGCGCAAAACATCCTCATAGCGATCGAGGCTGGCGACAAAATCCTTTTTATCCCAAATATGATTACCCGAAGTGATAACATTAACCCCGAGCTTGCGAAATTCACGAACAATATCATTGGTCAAGCCAAAGCCACCAGCCGCATTTTCGCCATTGACGATAATAAAATCTACTGCATGCTGATCAACCAAGCGATCGAGATTTTGCGACAGTATCTTTCTTCCCGCCCGCCCGACGATATCACCTATAAACAATATTCTCACAACTATTTCCCTACTGCCCCAAAGGACAGCCTTTACCACATATACATTATTTAGCGTAACCGACCGCGCGGGTTTCACGAATAACATTAACCTTGATTTGCCCCGGATAAGTCATCTCAGCTTCAATCTTATTGGCAATATCCCGTGCCAATACGTGAGACTGGGCATCAGACACCTTATCACTACTCACCATCACTCGAACCTCTCGACCCGCCTGGATAGCGTAGCAACTATCAACCCCTTCAAATGAAGTACCAATCTGCTCCAGCTCTTGAAGACGCTTTACATAGGTCTCAAGCATCTCCCGTCGCGCTCCGGGACGCGCACCAGACAAGGCATCAGCCGCCTGAACCAATACAGCCAGAATCGTTGAAGGCTTCTCCTCTTCGTGGTGAGCAGCTATGGCATGAACAATCTCCGGCGACTCACCATATTTGCGTGCTAACTCAGCACCAATCATGGCATGAGAACCTTCTACTTCATGATCGACAGCCTTACCCAAGTCATGGAGCAAGCCGGCACGCTTTGCCTGCTTAATATTTATTCCCAGCTCGGCAGCCATAACTCCACACAAAAAAGCAACTTCAAGGGAGTGTTTAAGAATATTCTGCCCATAGGAAGTCCGATACTTCAAACGACCAACAAGCTTAACAACTTCTGGGTGAATACCATGAACTCCAACATCAAAGGTAGCCTGCTCACCAGACTCCCGAATCGACTGATTAACGTCTTCCTCGGCTTTTTTAACAATCTCCTCAATGCGAGCTGGATGAATCCTACCGTCGGTTACTAATTTCTCCAGAGCTATACGTGCCACCTCGCGCCGAACAGGATTAAATCCTGAGATAATAACTGCCTCAGGAGTATCATCAATAATTAGATCGATACCGGCAGCAGCCTCAATTGCGCGAATATTGCGCCCTTCGCGACCGATAATCCGCCCCTTCATCTCGTCTGAGGGCAACGGCACCACACTTACAGTCTTTTCTGCAACATAATCACCAGCATAGCGCTGAATTGCCAAAGACAAAATCTCTTTACCTTTTTTATCTGCAGTCTCCCGAGCTTCATCCTCTATCTGTTTTATACTGCGCGCTGCATCATGACGCGCTTGACTCTGCATCGACTCTATCAACTGTTGTCGAGCATCCTCTGACGTCATACCGGCCATTTGCTCAAGTTCGGCGGTTTTACGCTGTACCAAATCCTGCGCCTGAGCTTCCCGTTTTTGCACCGACGCCTCCTGCCGAACCAGCTCTTTATTGCGCGTATGCATATCTTTATCACGCTCCTCAAGAGCCAGATCCTTACGATCTAAATTCTCTTCGCGCTGAATCAGGCGCCTTTCCTGCCCTTGCAATTCCTTACGCAACTCTCGCGCCTCAGCTTCCCAGTCCGATTTAGCTTTGAGCACCGTATCTTTTGCCTGCAGTTCCGCCTCTTTTCGCAACGTCTCTGCATCTTTTTTTGCATTTTCTACAATTTGGGCAGCCAACTGTTCAGCACTACCTAAATGAGTTTCATCCATCCGCCTTCTGATATAGCTACCAAGAAAAGCACCGCCACCAAGAGCCAACAATATTAAAAAAAACGTTCCTTCTATTCCCACTTAAACCTCCCGCGCTAACGCGTCAAAGAGTTATAAAAAAATCACTTAACAACACCATCAAAAGAGAGCGTCTCGCGATCAGTAATCAACCAATCCAAAACAAGGTCATGCCTTTCACTCGGCAAGCTCTGCGCAACCTGGAACGCATAAGCCAAGCCAGCCAACACACAGCCCTGTGAACGCACATGCATTGCTCTGTCGTAATATCCCTTACCATAACCCAACCGATGACCACTGCGATCAAACGCAACACCCGGCACCACTACCAAATCTATTTCAGCAACACCAACTACCGTCGTACCTTGCGGTTCCAACACACCAAATGCACCGAGCTGCAAACCCTGCTCAACTTCAATCTCGACAAACTCCATACACTGAGACCCATTACCAGAATTTGCGATAACACGCGGAAAAACAACACGCTTACCCGTAACCATAGCAGCAGACAACAACAGCGAAGTGTCAACCTCACCACGAATCGGTGAATACAGCGCAACAACCTGGGCATCTGCAAAAAATTGTTGTCCTGTCATGCGTTGCTGCGCTCGTTTGCTCAATAACGCCCTTTTCTCAGGACTTAAATCACCACGTACACTTAATTGTGACTGTCGAATACGCTGTTTCGGCATCCATATCTCCACAGCAGCCGTAACTACACCAAGCAGTACATTGAAAATTCTTTCAAATTTGATTTATACAAAAACAACGAAAGTAAGACGGAAGAGAAGGTACCACGTACCTCGGGAATCCAAGCTTTAAATTAAAGCTTAGCAGAAGACAGAAAAAAGAAATTACACAAGGAAGTGCAGTTCCATACGGAAGCCACACTGAAATAAATTCAATTTATATGTGATCTGCGCCATGTCCCGATCTTACAACCGCGACAAGTAGCGAGCAATCAGCGCTTAAGATATCCGCACCAATATCAATTTTTTAGCGCCAACGATATTTTGCTATCCAACCTATGAAGCTCAGCGAAAATTTCACTAGAATTAACAACCTCACCCTGCAAATCCAAATAAGAACCGGCAACATTTAAGAACGCCAGAACCGCGGCATCAACGCTGTTGGCGGTAGCACCGGAGGCAAGCACCTCGGCAATACGCTCATCTACAAACGCTGCAACCTGCCGTATCTGCTCAGGCGTCTTAGAGCTACGGATTGAGTACTGTTGTCCCAGTATTGTCACCTGAACACTTTGTTTCAATGGTTCTCCTGATCCAAAGCCACATCCAGTTTGGTTAAAATTCCATCTAATTCCTGTGTAATAAGATCACGTTCCTGAACAAGCTGATCTTTTTCATCACCCAGGCGCTGACAATCAACTTCAAGCTGTTTTTTTCTTTCTAACAGCTGATCTATTTTTTCTTCAAGCTGAAGCACTATATCTAAACTCATAGCCACTTATCCAATATTAATCATGAGAGTATGTAAAGCTCTGTCAAATGTCAAGAATCTTAACGATTTTCAAACAATGCGTCGACAAACATCTGTGCGTCAAAAGGGCGCAAATCATCAACACCTTCGCCAATGCCAACGTAGCGTACCGGCAACCCCAGTTCAGCTCCAATAGCCACAGCCATCCCCCCCTTTGCAGTTCCATCCAATTTAGTTATCGCTACCCCGGTAACCCCAACGGACTCCTGAAACAGGCGAGCCTGCACTAAAGCGTTCTGACCGGTGGTCGCATCAAGAACCAGGAGAGTTTCGTGAGGAGCTTCAGCTACCTCCCGCCCGAGAACACGGTATATTTTTTTCATCTCTTCCATCAAATTAACCTTGGTGTGCAAGCGTCCGGCAGTATCTAGAATAAGGATATCCGCTTTACGCGCTACCGCAGCCTTTACCGCGTCGAAGGCAACGGCGGCAGGGTCAGATCCCTCGTCGTGTCGAACAACAGTAACACCAGTACGTTCGCCCCACACCTCCAACTGATCGGCGGCCGCGGCCCTAAAAGTATCTGCGGCACCAAGAATCACCTTTTTACCCTGTCGAGTAAACTGTTGCGCTAATTTTCCTATAGTGGTGGTTTTACCCACTCCGTTAACACCGATAACCAACAACACAAAGGGTCCATCGCAATCAATATTCCAACTGGGGACATCCATGCTCATCAGGTGCAGAATCTCTTCCTTAAATAACGCACGCAACTCCTCGGCATCAGTTGCTTTTTCTATCGCAACTCGTTCCTTAAAAGCACCAATCAACAATTGAGTTGTTTTCATGCCGAAGTCTGCGGTTATTAGAATCTCCTCCAGCTCTTCGAGAAATAAATCGTCAACCCTGGATGAACTAAACAGGGTATCTATCTGACCAATCAACGCCGCCTGAGTTTTAGACAGCCCATTTTTCATCCGCTCATACAGTGTAAGCGGCTCAGGTACTGGCTCCGGCTCAACCGCTGCCGGCTGAAGTGTAATCTCAGATTCCTGTTCAGCTAAATCGGGCTCCACACCGCGCTGGGGAAATTGCTGGCGACGGCGGCGGGCAATCCTCCATACAAACAGCAACACCAACAATGTTGCCACGGCAAACAAACAGCCATATGCCACCATCAGTTGCTGATGTTGCGGCACCCCCATTTGAGCCAGAAAAGCAACAAAGGAGTGCAACAATTGCTCACTCCACAGTTCCAATTGTGCCCACCATACCGTTACAGTTTCAGCGACTCTGCCCCAGAACTGGTACACCTGTTCCATTATTTCAGACCATTGCATATATAATTCACCACCTATAATTTATCAAGCTACTTTTTAATTATAAACCCGCACAAAAACTGCACACCCTCTACACTATCTCGTTCAACAACTTAGGCAGACACCGCCGCGCTACATGACAAATTTTTGCTCGCTGTCCACTGCATGTTGCCGCAACCGCAAGATAATACTCCGAAGTGACGGGAAAGACAAACCAATCTGCATTACCAAGCCGAATTGACAATTCTTTCACCTCATCACAACCACCACTGGTCGCAGCACGACATAATTGGTTTAACAGGATACCAAGATGGGCACCGAACAGCTTTATATCTTCATCACATTTTCCAGAGCTAAGCCAGTCAACAGCTTCCCCTTCCCAATCTGCAATAATAGCGCTGCACACCCCAAGATCAGAACTAACAATTTCTTGCAAAATATGCTTAAAAGGCATGGCGTCTGTCCAACCTCCTCAATACAACAGTGATATTAAATGTAATGATTTTATTCTACCAGAAGATGTCATACGCCCACCGCCATATCTTCCATACGAACACTTACCAACGACGATACTCCAGCTTCCTCCATTGTTACCCCGAACAAAGTGTCGGCTATCTCCATAGTTCGAGTGTTGTGGGTGATGATAACAAATTGCGATGAGCCAGACATCTCCTGCACCATGGCGTTAAAACGACCGATATTCGCATCATCTAGAGGCGCATCAACCTCATCCAGCACACAAAAAGGTGACGGTTTTATCTGAAAAATAGCAAAAATCAGCGCCACGGCGGTCAGCGCCTTCTCGCCCCCAGACAACAAGGTAACATTTTGTAATTTTTTACCCGGTGGTTGAGCAACAATCTCTACCCCACTTTCCAGCAGATCACTTTTATCGGTCAAGATCAATTCTGCACTGCCACCGACAAACAAACGGGGGAACACTTCCTTAAATTTACCATTTACCTGCTCAAACGCCTCCTTAAAACGTCGCCTGCTGGTGCGATTAATCTGATTAATGGCCGCCTGTAGATCATCAATTGAAGTGTCCAAATCGCTGCGTTGACTGGTCAGAAACTCAAAGCGTTCCTCCAAAGCAGCGAATTCATCAATAGCCATCAAATTTACCTCACCGAATCCATCCAGTGCGGTACGCAATTTGGCCAACTGCGCCTGTGCGCAATCATCGTCCCCATAAAGCTGTACGTTATCTGCATTTCCATCGTCGCGATCATCGACCGCAGTCAGGTCAAACTGATAGCGCTCAATTATAACACGGTGCAAGTGATCACGCTCCAAACACGCTTCCTGCAGGGTCAACTGCAAGCTAGCATGAACTTGCTTGTTACGTTGCAATTGTTCACGCCGCTGTTTTAACAACCCCTCACATTCTTCAACCTCACGCGTAGCAATCGCTGCGTTATCCCGCAACTGTTGAAGCAATTGCTGCTCCTGTTGACGATGTTCAACCAACACCTGCAGACGCAGATCTAACTCCTGCCGGCGATTATCAATATCTTCATGCTGCCGACTAAGGTCAATAAAACGCTTCCGCAAAGATTCCCGGCGCTGTTGTTGCTGTTTCGCCAAATCCTGTTGCTGTTTCAGCTCACTAATTAAAGATTTTTCCCGCTCTTCAATCTGAGCAATTTCAATCTGCACCTGACTCAGGCGCTGACGCTGCGCAGCACTATTTTGTCGCTGATGCTGCCACTGTTTATCTAGTTCAGTTTCACGGTTTTGCTGCAGCTGTCGCTGCTTTTCCAGCCTGGCCACATCGGCGCCAGCCTGTTGCCGACTCTGCTGCAGCGACACCTCCTCTTCAGCCCACTGTTTTTCTTCAAAAACAAAAAGCTCTGCACGTTCACTCCAATGCTGCGACTCCTCAACCAGCCGTTGTTGTTCACGCTCAAGTTCACCAACTGTCACCTGTTGCTGCTGTTGTTTGAATATGAGTTGCCGCTCTTCATCGCGCCCGGCATCAACCTGTGCGGTTAATTCCTCAACCTGTCGTTGCAACTGGTATAATTTCTGTTCATCACTGTGAGCATTAGTCTCCAACTCAGTCATGCGCCGCTTATTGTACAACAATTGTTGAACGCTACTACCGCCACCTTCGGCTAAAGTACCACGCCAATCCAGACACCCCCCTGTAGCAGTAACCAATACTACGCCAACAGGCAATTGTTCAGCCAGATAAGGATCAACGCTATCTACACAATAGTAACCCTGCAATAACTGGCACAGAAAAGGATCAAGCTCTTCCTTTGCACTTATCAAATCGATAACCGCTATCGCATCATCTATTCCGGCAAACTGTACACAATCTGGCTTACCTCGCCCAGGCAGCTGATACAAACAACGCAAATCACAAGAAACGTCATGGCGCGTCGTGATAACATCATTTAGATCATCGGCACACAGAGCGTGGGCAAACTCCCCCAATGCTGCAGCCAATGCCGCCTCATAACCAGCAGCCACAGTTATTCCATCAGCAATCACCCCGACAAAGCGCTCTTTCAGCTGCGGATTGTCAAGAATCATCTTCACCCCATCAGCGTAGCCTTCGCGGTTAGCATCCAGCTCCTGCAAAGATTCCAGTTTCGACTTGCAGCGCTGCAAACTCTGCTGCTGTTCGGCAAGTGAGCTGGTAATCAGCTTTAATTGTTGCTGCTGAACTTTATTGTGCTGACGCAATTTTTCGAGTCTAACTGCGCCATCAGCCTGTGCTTTCCGCTCCAGTTCAAGTTTGTAACGACACTCATCTTGTTGCTGCCCAATCTCCAGCTGTTTTTTTGAAACAGTTGCTCCTTCCCTCTCCTGGCGCTGTTTGCGCTGACCCAACAGTTCTAACTGCTTAAGCGCGCTATCCAATTGCCCTTGCTGACGCACCAGCTCGCTGTGATCACTAAGCATTTGTGCCCGCAGCCCCTTCAGCTGCTCAAACAATCTGCCTTCCTCAGCCTCAACCTGCGCAACTTGCTCAACCTGTTTTGTACGCTGCTGCTGCAGCTGCTTTAAGTTAAGACCAATATCTGTTTTATCCTGCTTGAGCTGTTCCACTTTAGTGGCATGACTCTGATCAGCCTGCTGTAGCTGATCCATTTCAACCTCAATTTGGGTTATTTGCTCTGCGATATTAGTTTGCTGCTGCTTGCCCAGAGATAATTCATTTTCCACCTGCTGTAGATCACTGGTCCACTTAAACACCTGGTTCTGAACACGAGTTGCCGCTGCATCAGCATCGGTCTGACGTATACGTTGCTGTTCCAGCCTTAAATCCAACTTGGCAGTTTCGGTCTCGGCACAACCAATCTTTTGTACTGACAACTGCAACGCCTCTTCGCGCTGTTTGAGCTGCTGCTCAAGCTGGCACCACTGACCTTGTGCTATCCCCAACTCCAGCTCTTTAAGCTGCTGACGCAACTTGCGAAACTTTTGTGCCTTGTTTGCCTGGCGACGTAAACCATCGAGCTGATGCTGTACTTCTGATATCACATCACCAAGACGGATCAAGTTCTGCCTGGTTGCATCTATTTTTCGCAGCGCCGTCCGTTTACGCACCTTGTATTTTGTAACACCGGCAACCTCCTCAATTAAAACCCGCCGCTCCTCAGGACGCGAATGAAGAATCATCCCAATTTTGCCCTGTTCGATAATTGAATAAGCGCGGGCACCAACACCGGTATCCATAAACAATTCGGCTATATCCTTTAAACGACACGGAACTTTGTTAAGTAAATACTCACTATCGCCATTACGATACAGGCGGCGGGTAACCATAATTTCAGAATAACTGTTTAATGCACTATTAAAGGCACCACTTTGGTTGGCAAAGGTTATTGTCACTTCAGCCATGCCCCGCGCTCGACGCTTTTCACTACCGGCAAAAATGACATCTTCCATCGCCTGACCGCGCAGATTTTTAGCGCTCTGTTCCCCCATCACCCAGCGAATAGCGTCGATAACATTGCTTTTACCGCACCCATTTGGCCCCAAAATAGCAGTAACACCGTCCTCAAAGTTGAGAACCGTCTTATCAACAAATGACTTGAAGCCAATTATTTCAATGCGTCGTATTTTCATAGACAACCAAGCCCGCTGATTAGGATTAAGAAGAGGTCAAAATCGCTATTTTAACAACCAGCACTATGGCTGTAAACTTGATTTACCACCACCCCTTGCAGATGCTATTTCAAGGGGAGGGGACAAAAACCGAGGATAAATTTACCCCTTCAAATAGTATGTCATGTTAAAATACCTGGATAGACTGTCTTGCAATTAAAACTACTTCGACAAGGTCGACAGCCTCCCCGACTGACCGACTGAGGATTTATCATGTTACGCCGAATAAATTTTTTCTTATTATTACCATCAATTGCTCTGATTCTGTTGTCGCTGGGTGGCTGGAGTTATATCGCCAGTCATCAACAGCAAATAAACAGCTATATTTCCAGTCAGCTCACCAATCAACTTGGCACTTCAGTGACATTAGATACAGCTACCCTAGGATTTCATCCCGCCCCCACCATAGACTTTGAACAGATCAAACTGGTTGATAAAAAAAACAATTTGCACTGCGACATTCCACAGCTACATGTCGGTCTTTCATGGCAAGATCTGTTCAGAGGAAAACTCATCTGCGCCAAACTTACCCTGGTAAAACCAGACATAACTTGGCATCACCCCGATTCAAAAAGCACCAGCAACAAGCCACAAAGTGATCAGAAAAAACAAAAGAGCCCAGGGAAACTGAATACTCCCGGCATCGGCACCTTACTACGTCAGGCTAAAATTGAGGATGGCACTTTTCACTTCAGCGGCATCACCCCCTGGAAAGCACAAAAGCAGACTATACACAATTTAGACGTTCACCTACACACCACCAGCAATAAACAACTGGATATCAAAGTCAGCGGCAATCTCCGACAACAAGGCAAAGCGGATGCCCAGATATCGTTAAACGCTTTAATTCAGGACATCAGCAGCAATTGGCTAGATGCCCCCATCAATGTGCAGTGCAAAATAAACAAGCTGCACGCTACAAACATGCTGCCACAGCAATATAAACTTGACGGTGACTACAATATCAGCATGAACCTCTCCGGCCAGCGCAATTCAAAACTACATCTGCAAGCCACAGCCACAGCAGTTCATGCCGGTCAGCAGCTACATATCAGCAACAGACCATCAGTACCATTTAACTTCATGGAGATAGATAGTCAGTTCCGCTGGGATAACGACCAGTTGCTGGCTGACAAAATCATACTGAGATATAATGATCTACAAATTGATACTACCGTGCAACTGACCAACTGGAAAACAAAACCGCAGATATATGTTAACGCTCACAGCAATACTGTGCAGGCAGAGAAATTTCTGGCGTGGCTGCCAAAGCAGTGGCGTGCCAAAATTCCAGCCAAGCTGCTTAAACTTGGGCAACAGTCACAGCTGCAATGCCAAAATCTGGTTTTAAATTGCCCCGCTGCTATAGCAGACAAAATCGATAGTTCAACTATCCAAACAGCGATCAAGGATGCGCAATTCACCATCACCCACCCCGGACTCGATTATCCCCCTATCCGGGCAAACAACTTTACCGCTAAACTGAGCTGGGACGGCCTACGTGGCAAACTCAGCACCAGCACTATCCAATTCAAAAACAATAGCAGCAGCATAAATGGTCCACTTGAAATTGACCTATTGCCAAAACCAGACGGCAGCTGGCAAACAAGCGCAAACCTCACTCCTGTTGCAATAAACTTGGCACAACTGTTTAACAAACCTACGGGTTCAGCAGGAAACTTCAGCATTAACATCAATTATCGGGCGAACAAGAGCAACGTTCAGCAAAACGGCTGGCGTTTTAGCAACGGTGAGCTTACATTACCGGGCTACCACCTGCTGTTTAACGGCAACTACCGCTCAACCAATGATTATCAATTAAAATTGCAACTGCCCAACTACCAACTGGCAACCATCAGCGCTAAAATCCCACTGCTCAAACATATGCAACTTAAAGGAACAGTGCATGGTCAATACCAAATAAAAAAACAAGCAGACACCGTGGCTACAGGCAGGGGGAATATCATCCTCGACAATTGCGCCATCACCCCAACAGATGTTATCGCCCCCATCCACCACATTAACGGCATGGTCAAACTTGACAATTTCAGTGCCAGCGCCACCGGCTTAACGATAAAACTGGGTAATTCAAACATGCAAGTGGATGCCAACATCGCCGATTTGCGCCATACAGTTGCTGAACTGCATGCCCACGGCGACAAGGTAATAGCCAAGGATCTGGTTTTTAACAATCCAGCCATCATGCTTTATAATCTTGACGGCAGAATAAACATCCACGCCAAAGGTATCGACTTTATCGATGCCAGCGTCAACCTTGCCCAAGGTACTCACGCTAACGTCGCTGGTAAATTACACTTCAACAAACTGGCACTAAATTTGAGTATAGATTCCCCAAACGCCAACATCAACGAAGTGATAGCTTTATGGAGTCGAGACGACCGCACAGATTCAGCCGAATCGGCACCAACAAAAATCTCAACCAATCATGAAGAATTTATCCACATCAACACCCACGTAGCTCAGGGAGTAATAAATGGATTCACCTTTCAAAACGCAACCGGCACCATTCACTATAAACGGGGGCAATTACGCATAGAACCACTGCGTTTTATCGCCGACAACGGTTACGGGAAAGGGGCAATATTCATAATCAACAAACCTTTAGGGGCTAAAAACAGCAAGGTTAAGGAAAAAAGCTATTCACTCCTGAAAATCTGCGGTGAATTGAACGACATCAACGCTGATAAAGTTTACCGGCAACTGCTCAGCCACAATGGTATCGTTACCGGCAAGCTCAATGGCGACTTCACAATTCAGGGACCAACAGGTTCAAACTTTCTACCCAACAGCAACGGAAATTTTCACTTACAAATCAGGCACGGAGTATTACGCGAGTTCAAATTCATCTCCAAGGCTTTCTCTCTACTCAATGTTGCCCAACTGTTCGCATTTAATTTGCCCGATATGGCCGTAGAAGGGATGCCATTTACGCAGCTCACAGGAGATATCAGACTTAATAAGGGGGTTTTGTACAGCGATAATCTGGTCATAGACAGCCCAGCTATGGGACTAACCATCGTCGGCGACCACAACCTAAACAACAACCAGCTGAATCTTATAATGGGAATAAAACCCCTCGGCACCGTTGACACTGTTGTCAACAATATCCCCGTTGCTGGATGGATCCTGACCGGAAACAACAAAGCACTTATTTCAACCAATTTCAAAATTCATGGCTCGGCACTCAATCCTGAGGTTTCGATGCTACCTTTTAGTTCGCTGGGTAAAAAGTTGTTCGGCATTTTAGAACGTACGGTCACTCTACCGCAAAAGCTGTACAAAACCCCCATAAAGATCTTGACTAACATCACCGATTAATTGCTGACATTGGCGAAGTATTTATGGTAAACACGTAAACAAATCGCGACTAAAAGTCACTCCCACATAGAATGCTAGCAATGCTAACCTGCTTTGCAATGCACAGTGATACCGCAAAGAATTTATTTAAGTTACTCAGAAACACTGATCTTCTGCAATTGACGAAATCTATGTAAATCTTCTGGATACCCGCCTTCGCGGAGATGACGGAAATAAAATACATAGCCCCCTGCGGAAGAATGATACTAATCAGAAAAAGTAATTATTCAGGAGTATTCCCCATGTTCAATCTTTCCGATAAAGGTCGCGGCATTCGCGCCATGTTTGATGACATTGCACCACGTTATGACCTATTAAACCGGCTGTTATCCCTTGGCATCGATCGGCGCTGGCGACGCTTTGCCGTCGGTCAACTACAAATTCCACCCGGTGGAATGGTGTTGGATATTGCCACCGGAACCGGCGATGTAGCATTGGAGATAGCCTCACGCACACCAGACTCGGTAAAAATTATCGGGGAAGATTTTACTCAGGGGATGTTGATCAAAGGGGCTGAAAAAATCGCCAAATCGGAATACCGCGACAGGATAATGCTGGTAAACGCCCCGTGCGAGGCCATTCCCCATCCGGACAATATGTTCGATGGGATTACCATTGCATTTGGCATTCGCAACGTGGTTGAACGCCAAACCGGGCTAGCGGAGATGTGTCGGGTACTAAAGCCTGGAGGTCGAGCGGTTATCCTCGAATTCTCCAACCCCAGCAATCCGCTGTTTAAAACAATTTACACCACCTATTTCAATCACATTCTGCCATTTATCGGCGGGATGTTATCAAAACGCAGCGCTTATAAGTATCTTCCCGATTCAGTAGCAACATTTCCGCCACAACCACAATTCAAACAGATGATGACTGAAGCAGGCTTTACCGATGTGCGTCATCACGATCTAACTTTTGGCATCGCTACTGTTTATGTTGGTGTCTGCCCGCAGTAGAGACGTTGCATGCAACGTCTCCTAGCGACGCTGCTTTTTATTCACGCGATAAACAAAAGCCAGCACCTCCGCCACGGCTTGATATAATTCCACCGGGATTTCAGTGCCTACCGGCACCTTCGACAGCACTTCGGTCAAATCGGCATCTTGGGCAATCTCAACCCCAGCTTCACGCGCAACCTTGATAATCTGTTCCGCCATCAACCCTTTGCCGCTGGCCACTATTAGCGGAGCATCGCCACGCTGTTGATCGTAAGTAACTGCAACTGCTTTTTTTTTCTCGGTATCGGCCATAGTTAAATCCGCGCATCAAAGAGGGAAACCCTATCGCCCCCCTCAGGTGGTTGCAGACGACGAATCAACTCCAGCGCCGGGTCTTCAGCACCAGTAGTTACCTGCAATGACCCCACATAGAAACCTCGCAACGCCTGACGCAATTCGTCACAATGGTGCTGCACCACCGCGCACGCCTGTTCATCGGAACACTTAATACGCACAAACAACTTTTGCTGTTCAAAGAGTAAATTGACCTGCAGATTACCCAACTGCTCCATATTGAGGTTCAACGAAACCAGATAATTTAACTCGTCAGAACCCGCAGAAGAATCATCACCTCTACGAGATCGCTCCTCGAACAAAACATATCCCTGCTTCAAAAAATCAAAGGGCAGCGGCATAAACAACACCCCATCCTGAGCCAAACGCAAACGGCACAACTGTAACGATTCCAACTGTTGTGCTACCATGCCAGATTGTTCACGCACAGTGGAAGCAAGTTCGCTGTTCTCCTGCAGAGAATTCACCACCCCCTTCAAACCCAAGTTCGCTTGTTCAAGTTGGTCGTTACGGACAAGAAATTCGAAATCGAGCCCCAGCGCCCGTGCCATATTTTGCATAAAGCGCCCATCGGGATTATCCATAGCGCCAACCAATCTGGCTTGCAAATGTTCCAATTGTTGCCACTGTTGTGAAGATAAAGCTGCTGCCAGCGCTTGGCGTTGCATAGTGGAAAGATTATCCCCCAACTGTTCAACAGCACCACCTGTAAGTGGTTGCGTCGATGCACCTTCTGACAATTTCAACATAGGCGACTCCGTTGCCGAAGAAAGGGCGGCGCCAGCAGTAGT
>NBLX01000110.1 GCA_002084705.1 Desulfobacteraceae bacterium 4572_35.1 | reverse complement strand
TGCTAACACCAGCACGATGAAAATGTCCAATAGTGACCAACTGCGTAGCCAGGTGGATGACGCGCTGTCTGGACCAACAGCCTCAAGCAGACGCCAGCCCGGCGGCAGATTTAACTGTGTCTGTAGAGAGGAGGGGTTGAAGGCCCAGCCAACAGCGGCGAGCTGTTGATCTGCACCAACCTCAATACGACTCTCTGCTTCAATGTTGATATGACTCTGGCGTATTTCAACACCGGCTGGCGATTGTGGTGTCAAGCGGGTTATGAACTGGTTCTTGCCGTTGATTGACACCCGGCCTAAATCCAGTTTGCTCCCCGCTTCCAGCCTGGATCTGCTGCTGAGTTGGCCGGAGATAAAATCCTTGACGGTGTAGCCCTCACCACCGAAGTCAAGCCACAGGGTACGCTGTAATTTAATCTGTTGGGCAACCGGGTCGTCGTTGCCCCGTTTTCTGGTAATTAACTTCAGTTGTTGGTGTGGCTGCATTACGTAAGCTGGTAACTGTTTCCAGCGCGCAGGCATAGCAGTTTGGGCTGGATCAATGCTTTTACCCCCTTCAACGGTTACCACTCGCAAGTCACTACGTGTCTGTACTGACCAGACCTCTTGTTGAGCCCACGGTGGTTTCACGTCCGGCATGGTAATACTATCCAATGCTCCCAGATGTCGGGTGGTCAGCTCAATGGTCCAGCGCCCCGGTTTAACCTGTATCCGCAGACTGCCGTTGCTTTCCAGCCGAGCCGGTAGTGGGCTGCTTATAGCCAGCGGGACGAAGCCATCAGGGAGGATTGGCTCGGTATGTAGTTCGCGCTCTTTGCCGGAGATTTCAAGCTGAATATTGGTGGTTAGTTGGAGTGGGATAGAGTCGGTTATAAGGCGAAAGATCTGAAAGTGAGCTTGATCCTGAGTGTTGTTTGTATTGCTGTTGTCAGTGCCGTGTAACCACAGTATCCCATTGCGCTCCAGCTGTGGTTGATAAATGCTAACGCCGTTACGGCGGAGCTTTACTATGGCGCTGTGGGGGGCGATGGGCAGGTTTTGCGGTGGTTGCTGCCAGTTGAAAATGCCGCGTATTATATGTTTGCCAGCTTTGGCGTACACCAGTGGGCGATTTTTGCCGATGGCAACATCGCCGACTGAGGCGATAAGCTGGGTTGAACTGCGCATCACCTGCGCCGTGTTGTCATCTAATTTAACCTGCTGGGGCCAAAATTGTGAGCTGCCCGGCAAAACAATCCAGCCGTCACGATCGAGTTCCCAATATTGTTCAAAACTGCCACCGTTGTTGTTTATGTCGATATTGAGTTGTCCCGACCACAGACAACGTCGCTGCTGCTGTTCCCCCTCCCGAGGCTTGATACCATGATTCCATAGCGGTGTACATGCTCGATCTGGTTGATCAAACAGTACCCAATTCTGCCACTGGGCTAAATCTTCCGGAATCTGATCACTGGTTATTTGGGCAGCGATCAGCGTAACCGGCGCAATTAGCAGGATTGTGAGGGTAGCGATGAACAGTAGTGATCGGGCTAAGCTCATTAGATAAAATTCCTTGTTGTAACAGTTGCTGAATTATGGTGAGAACCTGCGTTCAAATGCCGGACAGTTGTACAGCTATGATTGTAACATAAATTACCTTTTGTTCAGCGCATACCGCCCAATTTGTGTAGCAGCCAGTCTAGCATACGATAAGGGAGCAGGCGTCTGCAATTGGCCAGCAGGTAACTTGGCAGGGTTACGTAGTAGCGTGGTTGCGCTCGCTTGGAGTGTAAAGCGTGGAGTACCCGTTTAATCACATGGTTGGGGGTGCCGGTAAACGGTGTAGGGTGGCTGCTGGCGGCATAGTAACCAATAATGCGCCGATAGTTGTCGGTATGGTGACTTTCCTCCCAGTTAACATCGGTTTTAAACGCCTGTAGCGCATTGTGGCGGAAGCTGCTGCGTATTGGCCCCGGCTCAATTAAACTTACCTGCACTCCAGAACCGCGCAGCTCCAGGCGCATGGTGTCGGTTAATCCCTCCAGCGCATATTTGCTGGCGTTATATGCTCCTTGCCATGGAAAGGCTACCAGCCCAAGGATCGAACTGATGGTGACGATACGACCACCGTTGCCGCTGCGTAATAATGGTAATAGCCCACGAGTGAGCTGGTGAGTGCCAAACAGGTTGACGGCGAACTGCTGTTCCAGTGCTTTGCGGCTGAGATCTTCTACCGCTCCGGGTTGACCGTATGCGGCATTATTGATCAGGGCATACAGTTGTGTGCCGCACAGTTTTTCAATCTGATTGATGGCACGGTTGACCGATTCTTCGTCCATCAACTCCAGTTGTACAGTTGCCAACCCCATGCTTTCAAGTTTATTCAGGTCACTACTTTTACGTGCCGTGGCTATAACTTGATAGCCATACTGCTGCAGACTCAGTGCCAGCTCATAGCCGATACCGCTGGAGGCACCGCTGACCACTACCCACTGTGTGGTGCCACCATCAATTGCATTGCTGTTGCCTGTATGTTTAATCATGATGGGATAATGCCTTCAATTTCTGCTGAAATCTGGATGGCGTAGTTGTCGGTTAACCCGGAGACAAAATCGAACACTTGGCGCAGCCACCACTCGTAGCTCTTATCACTGTTTGACCTGATATATTCTTTATCCCAAGCAAGATCAAGACAACGCTGGGAGATGAACTCGATGGCATCGTAGTCACCTTTTTTGCATAGCGATTTAATGGCTAACACGAAGGCTTTGATGATGCGCCCGACGATTTTATAGGAACCTATTTCGTACCCGAGCTTGCCGCGGTGGGAGAAGATTTCGTGGTAAAGTTCACCTATGTCAGCGAATGCGGAGCGAAATCGAGGGCTAAAATCGCTTTTGAGATCCTGTTGCCGGTTTCCGTCCATGATGTTTTGGTAGTCGGCACAGAACACCTGTACCGCTTCATTGATCAGGGCATTAATGGCAGCGCCGATGCGCATCGACACTGCATCTTCCATGTCGAGCATGCGGTAGCAGATGTCGTCGGCGGCTTCGCTTAAAAAAGATAGCGGATGACGTGACACACTGCCATCTGTTCGCATCAAGCCCATGGTTGTTGCCATGTCGTGAAAGATTTTACTTTCGCTGGCAAAGATATTGAATTTCTTTTTTTTCTGAGCTAACGAATCGGAGCTGCTCCATGGATATTTGATCATGGCTCCCAGCGAGGCATAGCTAAGGCGCATGTACCCGCACTGTGGGTTGTCGTGGCGTGCCGCCAAACGAAACCCTTGGGCGTTACCTTCAAATAGCAGCAGATCGTTGCGGGTTTCGGCACTGCATAGTTCAGCTCCGTCGTTATCATTAAATACCAGTTGCTGATGTGTTGCCAGCCACTCGCGGATAGAAAATTCTCCGGCGTGACCGAAGGGGGGGTTGCCTATGTCGTGAACCAGACAGCCGACTTGAATAATTTGGGGGATGTCGGCAAATATTGTTTGGTGTTGTGGCTGCTGCTGACAGAGAAAATGTTGGATTTTTTTCGCCAGAGATCGACCCACGCTACCCACCTCAATGGAGTGGATAAGACGATTGTGAATATGATCATTTGGCGCTAGCGGGTGAACCTGAGTTTTGCGTGCCAGACGGCGAAATGGCTCACAGAATACCACGCGGTCATAATCGGCTTCAAACGCACTGCGTTCAGCACCAGTAGTGGTAGAGGTTATTGTTGGTGCTTGTGGTGAGTTGACGCGCTGTGGCGAGAGCAGGTCTGGCCAGTTGAGTATGTTAGCCATGAAATATCCTTTGGGGAGATGAAGAGTGTATTTTGTAATATATCTTGTTGTGAATCATTTGGTTATGTAAAATATTGAATTAAGTGAAAACAATGTCCGGCTGTCATGTATAGCAATTGCATATTTTCACACAGTAACCCCTTATAGCAAGCAGTAGAATTTTCCTCTACGGCTATCAGTTTTTTAGCTGTTGGCTCGATTTGTTGACAATGCCTGCTATCTTGGACGTATTTAATTTATCCCTTGGTGCTTTTTGTAGTTGTCAGAGGCGGTACGAATAGTGAATACGAATTGGGAGCATAGTTGAGTGAATAGAATCCTGTTTTTGCTGGTTCTGGTGATACCGTTAGTTTTTCCGTCATTAAATTATGCTGGTGACAACGATGCCGCGACCAGATCTATCCGGGTTGGAATATATAACAACAAACCTCTGCTATATATAGGTGCTAATGGGCAAGGTGAGGGTTTTTTTGCCGATATTGTCGAGTATGCGGTTGAACAGGAGGGGTGGCAGCTTGAATATGTAGTGGGCACTTGGGAACAATGTCTGGCAAGGCTTGAAAATGGTCAGATCGATCTGTTGGGAGCTATAGGTTTTACTAAATCCAGAGATAAGATATACGATTTTAATCGAGAAACTGTTGTTACCAATTGGGGAGAACTGTATGTATCCCCAGATTCCACAATGAATGCTATAACTGATCTGTCAGCAAAAAAAGTTGCCATATTGGGGGGGGATGTCCATGGAAAGGTCTTTAAGTATCTGATCAAAGAATTTGGTATCGAGTGCGAAATTGTGGAGTTCAACAATTATGCTGCAGTGCTGGAGGCTGTTGCTGGAGGTGTAGCAGACGCGGGAGTGGTTAATCGATTTTTTGGTTTAAAAAATGGTCATAACTATGCTGTAAAAAAGAGCGGTGCGCTTTTTAACCCAATCGGTATTCACTATGCAGTTAAGAAAGGGAGAAATCGGGAATTATTGACTACGTTGGATAGATATATCCGTAAGCTGAAAAATGATCAGAATTCAGTTTATTACAAATCTTTCGCAAAGTGTTTTGGGTCTGCTCAGCCTGATATGGTTTTGCCGCGCTGGCTCAAGGGGACAATGTTGTTGATTTTGTTGTTGGCGGCATTACTGGTTTTCGGCAACCATGTTTTGCGCCAACAGATAAAGGCAAGAACTAAAGAATTAAGGGGCGAACTAAAGCGACGTCAGCAGGCTGAAATAACCCTGCGTGAGAGCGAAAACAACCTACGCATTATTTTTTCTGCTGCTATTAATGTTGCCTTTGTAAAGACCGACTTAAGTGGAGATGAAGCACTGATAGTTGATTTCAGCCCCGGTGCAGAACATATCTTTGGCTACAGTGCAGAAGAGGTAGTTGGTAAGCCGGTGGCTCTTCTCCATCTTGCAGAAGATGTGGAGAAGTTTCCACAAGTAATTGAGATGATGAAAAATCAGCGCTCTGGTTTTAACGGTGAGACAATTTTAGTGCGTAGTTCCGGGGAAACTTTCCCAGCCATGTTTTCGACCTATCCTGTTTTTGAAAATGGGGAGATGGTGGCGATTATAGGTGTTACCATTGATATCAGTGAGCGTAAACAGGCAGAGGAACAGCGTCTTGAACTTGCAGAACAGTTGCAACAGAAAAATAAAATGGCAGCGATAGGTGTTCTGGCAGGTGGTATTGCTCATGATTTCAACAATAATTTGGCAATAATCCTCGGTAATGTTGAGTTGGCTCAGCTTATACTAGCACCAGAAAGTGCTGTTGCTGGCTATCTTGGTGATGCCAAAACTGCTGTTTTGCACTCGCGTAATTTAGTGAAGCAGATTATGGCATATAGTCGACAGGGTGTTGCCAACAGGGTACCGATTCAATTACAACCGATTATTGATGAAACTGTCAGGTTGTTGCGAAATGTTGTGCCGACAACGGTTGAGATCGATACCGACATCAGTGTTGAAATTGCCACAATAAAAGCTGATCCAACGCAAATTCAAGAGGTGCTGCTTAACTTGTGTAACAATGCTGTTTATGCCATGGGCAACAACGGTCGCTTAAAAATTGAACTTGATCTCAGTGATGTTGTTCAAAAGGATATCCCCGCATATTACGATGCTGAATCAGGACGTTATGCCAGAATTGCTATTCACGATAATGGTGGCGGAATTGACGCGGCAATAAGGGAAAAGATATTTGATCCTTTTTTTACCACCAAAGATGTTGATGCGGGTACCGGTATGGGATTGGCTGTGGCCCAGGGTATAGTGAAAAGCTGTGGCGGTTTTATTTTGGTAACCAGTAAAGTTGGTGAGGGGAGCACCTTTGAACTGTTTTTTCCGCTAGTTGACGAACAGGCTGTTGCGGAAGGTGAAAAAACAGTTAGTGGCGTGCCAAACAAAGGTTGTGCCGAAAATAGACGGGCAGGGTACGATGTGACTCAGCAACGCTTGATATGTCGAAAATCGCCAAATGTTTTATTGGTTGATGATAACGAAATGGGACGCCAGATGGGGCGAGCCTTGCTGGAACATTTGGGGGTGACGGTTAGCGAAGCTAACAATGGCGCAGTGGCGGTGTCAATGGTGGAATCTGAATCATTCGACCTGATATTGATGGATATCCAGATGCCGGTTATGGACGGTTTGAGTGCGGCACGGGCTATTCGAAAGCTCGGTGTGAATAACGGTGTCAGTGTGCCTATTGTGGCGATGACCGCCCATGTTTTTTCTGAACAGGGAGACGAATGTGCTAGCGCTGGTATTAACAGTCGAATAACGAAACCGGTGGAGATGAGTGTGTTGTGCGCTGAATTGCGGAGCTGGTTGCCAGCCGACAGACAGGTTGATTGTCGAAGTAAATTGTCCAAGGCAGATCAAGATCAGGATCTATTCGCAGATCTTGGTAGCAAATTGCCGGATATTGACGTGAAAGCTGGTATGAGTTATGTGGCGGGGAACCGTCGATTATATGTGCAATTGTTGCAAAAATTTGTCGTTCAGTTTGGCAATTTGGATAAAGATTTGAACCGAGCGTTGCAGGCGGGACACCATGAAGTTGCGCTGCGTCTGGTACATAACCTAAAAGGGTTATCCGGTGGTATCGGGGCAAAAGGTTTGCAGGAGGCAGCTGCGTTGGCAGAAGGGCAAATTCGTCTCTATCAACCTGTTGAATTAAACGATATGTTGGAACAATTGAGTAAGGTTCTGACGGAACTACGACAATTGCCTAAAGATGAAATTGATGGAGGATCAGCTGGTAATGAAACTGGCTCAGTAAAGGAGTTGCATAATATCCTGCTGAAATTGCAGCAACCGTTGGTTAAGGTGCAGGCTCTTGAGGTTAAGGTGTTGTTAAAGAAGTTACAGGAAAAAAACTGGCCAGCAGATTATGCTGAGTCAATAAGTGCGTTGGAAAATTTGTTAAAAAGTTACCAGTTCGAAGATGCTGCTCAGTTGATTACTGCAATATTAACTGATGAATTCGATGGTCGAGGATTCTAGTTGAGGAGGAAGTTAGAGTTGTTCTGTCAGTAATTTTCGAACATCCTTTTTTGGCAACGGGCGGGAAACCAAATATCCCTGTCCGTAGCGGCAATTAAAGCTACGTAAAAATTCCAGTTGTTCTTTTGTCTCTATCCCCTCGGCAAGCACGTCGACTCCCAGTGCCAAAGCCATGGAGATAACCGCTTTGGTTATGGCGGCATCGTCCTCATCCATTAGAACATCGCGGACAAAGGCACGATCTATTTTCAGTTTGCTTAAGGGGAAGCGTTTTAAATAACTTAGTGATGAATATCCGGTGCCGAAATCATCCAGAGCAATTTCAACACCTATAGCACTGATGCTGTCCATGACAAAAATCGATTGTTCAATATCGTTCATTATCATGGTTTCGGTTATTTCAAGTTCTAAACATGATGCAGGTAACCCAGATTTTTGTAGCGCTTGTTCAACGTCAATGAATAGATCCGACGAGAAAAATTGCCGTGCTGAAACATTTACCGCTACCGTTATTGGGGGCAACCCTGGTCTTTGCCACAGTTTTGCCTCCTTGCAGGCTTGTTCCATCACCCAGCGACCAATGGGAACTATGAGACCGTTTTCCTCCGCTATGGGGATAAATTCAACAGGGGAGATGTCCTTTCCGTCTACCTGCCAACGTAACAGAGCTTCGCATCCGCAAATTCTACCTGTTGCCAATTCGAATTGTGGCTGGTAATAAACGGTAAATTCATCGCGTTCGAGCGCGTTGTGGAGACTGTTTTCCAGATTAAAGCGTGAACTGACTTTGGAAGACATCTCAGGGAAATAGCGTTGTGCAGCGTCGCGCCCGTTGTTTTTGACATGGTACATGGCAACGTCGGCGTGCTTAATTAATTCTTCTGGAGTTTTGCCATGCGAGGGAAAATTGGCTACCCCGATACTTGGAGTGATAATAACTTTGCGTTGCTGCAACTCTATCGGGGTTTTTACCGCATTTTTTATTTTGGTCAGAATTTTATCAATTTCCCTCATTTTAACACTGTCCAGCATAATGACAAATTCATCACCGCCAAAACGGGCCACGGTGTCTTCTTCACGGACTGCTGCTTTTAAGTGTGAAGCAACGGTCTTAAGTAGTAAATCGCCGATGTCATGACCCATAGTGTCATTAATGTTTTTAAATCGATCCAGATCGATAAATAACACGGTTAATTCTGTGGTGTTTCTGCGCGCTCGTGTTAATCCTTTATGGAGACGGTCGTAAAACAGAGTGCGATTTGGTAGCCCAGTGAGAGCGTCGTGTGTTGCTAGAAAGCGTAAACTTTCTTTTTGATTCGTTAACAGGTTTGATTGTTGTTCAATCCGTTCCAGCATATCATTAAACCCCGAGCACAGTTGCCCCACCTCATCAGTTGAATCGTTTTGTACCCGCAGGGAGAAATCACTGTTTTTTGAAACCACGGTCATGGTGGTGTTGAGATTATGGATCGGTTCTGTTATGTGTTTTAGCAGGCGATTGGAAAAAAGAAACGAAATCAGTAGTGCAAAACCGAATATTGCCCCTAAAAAAAGGACAAAGCGGTTTTGTGCGGCACTTATTTCGGAAAAATCGGCGACAATAAGAAAGCTACCAATATTTTCGTTGTCTAAAGTGATTGGAGTTGCCAGATTAAACAACTTGGAGCGGCCTATTGTTTTAGCAGAAGTAGAATTGTTGTGGCTATATGTCGACAATG
>NBLX01000109.1 GCA_002084705.1 Desulfobacteraceae bacterium 4572_35.1 | reverse complement strand
CAATTGCGCAGTTTTTTTTGTCGTGAACACGAGGATGGTTATCTTGAACTGAGTTCCCCGATGCTAGAGAAGTTTCTGGATGGTCTAATTGTCTACACTCGTGGTCCAAGTGATCAAACAGGCGCTGCGCATTTAGATGTACCTCTTAACAATAATGTAATTCTTAAAAAAATGCGAATCGCTCTACAATTGCGTGATAGTGATTTATTGAATCTTTTTGCAGCAGCGGAATATAAAATCACTAAGTCGGAGTTGAGTGCATTGTTTCGCAAAAAAGGGCATAAGAATTATAAAGAGTGTGGTGACCAGATATTGCGTAATTTTTTAGTTGGGTTAACGAAACACAATCGACAGTAACGTGAGCAGGTTGCTGGATGGTGTCATTGTTTGGCAGTGAGGAAGAAAGCTGAAAATGGATCAAGATGATAAATTGGGGCCGCATCAGGTTATTATGAATGAGTGGCTTGAATGCGCTCCGTTTGAACAGTTGTTGGGCATAAAACTGATAAGCGCAGAAAATGGTAATTCGGTAATGACGCTGCCTTTTTTAGCTCAGTTTGCTAATGGCGGTAATCTGTTGCATGGCGGTGCTTTGGTAACGTTGGCAGACACCGCTGCTGTAATGGCGATAAAAAGTTTGTTGGAACCGGGCAGTCATTTTGGAACGATTCATATGGATGTAGATTTCATCCGTCCGGTTATACAGGGGTTGATAACTGCGAGTTGTTCTGCGAAGCAAATAGAAGAACGTTTGTGGGATGCTTTTGTTGTTTTGCGGAACGATAATGGGTTAGATGTAATGCAAATGCAGGCAAAATTCAAAGTCTCTCGACGTAGTTTGCAAGATTGAAAGCAACCCAAATTTGCAGAATGACGATTACTTAATTAAGAAATTAATCTATGATTTCAACTATTGGTGCAATTTATATTTCAATTAGTGTTGTTGTGGTGGTGTTATTGTGGCGGCTGTTTTATCTTCAACGACAGATAACAGAATTGCATCAGCAGAAGGGAGAACTTCAGCATCGTTATGAAGTTGTGAATCTGCAAGCTGAAAGAGTTTCGCAGCTTGAGCAGCAGTTGGATGATAGCAATAATACATGTAATGAACTGCGACAACAAGCGCAGCAGTTGCTGGTTGATATAGCACGGGAACAGGAAAAGAATAATTATTTTGAACAAGTCAACGGCATGCTACAACAACGTGAAGAAGAACTTGATCAATTACGTGAGCAACTTCAAAATAAACACGGACAAGTTTCCGAGTTGACCACTAGGCTTGAAGAGCAGCAACAGCAGGGTGCAGAAAAACTACAATTGATCAATGCGTCGCGAACAGAGCTTGCGCACCAGTTTAAAACCTTGGCACAGGAAGTTTTTGATGAAAAGGGACGTGTTTTTACCAATAAAAATAGTGAGCAACTGCATCAATTGCTTGAACCTTTTAGAGAACAGTTGCATGAGTTTGAAAAGAAAGTAGATGATGTTTATATTAACGATGTGCGTGAGCGGGTTTCATTAAAACAGGAATTGGAGAACCTGCGTCAGATAAACGTGCAGATGAATAAAGAGGCCATTAACTTAACTCGGGCGCTAAAAGGGGATAAAAAAGTTCAAGGCAATTGGGGTGAGTTGGTTCTTGAACGGGTGTTAGAACAATCTGGTTTGCGCGCTGGCATGGAGTATGATGCCCAGGGTGCATTTCGTGATGCTGATAAAAAGCTTCTTAAGCCTGATGTCATTATTCATCTGCCCGAAGATAAAGATGTTGTGGTGGATTCCAAAGTTTCCTTGGTCGCCTATGAGCGTTACTGCAATGAAGAAGATAGTGAAGTGCAAGCTAAGGCTTTAAGCGAGCATGTAGCGGCAGTTCGTCAACATATTACCGGTTTAAGTGATAAAGATTATACTAGTCTGCAGGGGTTGCGTTCTCTTGATTTTGTTCTCATGTTTATGCCCATTGAAGCAGCATTTATGGCGGCATTTCAGGCTGATGATACTTTGTTTAACCATGCTTTTGAACGAAGGATAGTAGTGGTTACACCAACTACATTGTTGGCTACATTGCGTACTATTGAAAATATCTGGCGTTATGAAAGGCAAAACCAAAATGCTCAAGCCATCGCTGAGCGAGCTGGAGCTGTGTACGATAAACTACGTGGTTTCGTCGAAGATATGGAGAAATTGGGAGTACAATTAGCCACCGTTGATACTACCTATCAAACTGCCATGACTAAATTGACACAAGGTCGCGGTAATCTTGTCAGTCAGGCTAACCGATTTGTTGATTTGGGGGTGAAAGTACGTAAACAACTGCCGAAATCTGTCCTCGAAAATGCCGAACTGGAAACTATGATTGATGAAGATTAAACAACTTAAAATAGGTGTTATTTCCGATACTCACTTTCGTTCTATGGTACAGGGTGCAAAGTTAATTGATGAGTTGTGTCAGCATTGTTTTGCTGATGTGGATACAATTCTGCATGCCGGAGATATGATCCATCCCGATGTAGCTCTGCTGTTCTCTGGGGTGCCTTTTTATGCGGTTCGTGGTAACAATGATCCAGCCGTAGATGGAGTCCCACAATATCGGGTGGTGGAAATTGGTGGTTATCGTATCGGATTGATTCATGGTTGGGGTTATCTTGGAGATTTGGAAAAACGGATGATAAATCATTTTTCCTCCGCTGAATTGGATTGTTTAGTTTATGGGCATAGTCATGAACCTGTGTGCCATGAAGTGGAAGGACTTCTTGTGATGAATCCTGGCAGTGCCGCTCAGCGCCGAAGCGCTCCATGGCATTCAGTTGGTGTGCTCCACTTAGGCGACAAAATAAGTGGAGAAATTATCAATATTGACGCCACTTGATAAATCGTCTAACGTCAACTTGGCTTACTTTGCCTCTTGTGTTTCATGAGGTCTTTTGATTTATTGTTCGGTTTTTATTTGATAGTTTTTTATGATGGCATTAAGGAGAGAACACGATGAAAATTGTTAAAATTTTTGCTGCTTTGGTCGGATTGACCTTTGTTTTTATTTTTTGTTCAAGTAACGACACAAAAGTTACCCTTAGTTTTTTAGAATATTCTACACCTGAAACTTATCTGTTTCTTTATGTCCTTTCAGCATTTGTTCTGGGGATGATAGGGGCGTCGTTTGCTAGTACCTTGAAAATTATGCAGCTTAAGCGTCAAATAAATAAGCTTCAGCCGCAAGATAACGCCGAAGTGGAAAAAACAGCCAAGGGTAAAGAAAAGAAAAATAAGAAAAAAGATGATGAAAAATCTGAGCAGCAAATAGTTGAAGAAAAAAAAGTTGAAGAGGTGAAACCTGAAGTTTCTCCAGTTATGGAAACATCGGCAGCGGATGACAATGTTAGTGATGCAGTTTTTGATGACGATAAGAATGACAGTGAAACGGCTGCAGTAATAGAATTACCTCATGAAGATGTGGTAGATAGCAATGCCGTTGAGAAAAAAGAATAGTGTGTTGTATAGCCTCCGTAGGAGTGTGAATAGTTATGGATAATGGAACAGTGCTGGACCTTTTTCATAAGGGTGGTCCACTTATGTATCCTATTTTGTTGTGCTCTATCTTGGCGTTGGCTATTTTTTTTGAAAGACTGTGGACTTTCTTGGGGATGCGGCGCGGTGCCTTGAAATTGAGCCTTGAAATTGAAAGTTTGGCTAATAACAACCGTTTAGCCGAAGCACTGGCTATTTGCCATAGCCGACGCACTATGTTGTCAAATATCTTTATCGTTGCTCTTAACGCCGCAGGTCGTTCGCGTGAGCAGATAAAAACCTTGGTTGAGGAGGTTGGCGTAAGGCATAGTTCAACTTTGGATCGTTATCTGGGGTTGCTGGGTACTATTGCTACAATAACTCCATTGTTGGGTTTGTTGGGAACCGTTCTGGGGATGATTAAGGCATTCACCCAGTTGTCGGTGCAAGGAGTTGGTACTCCAGCCACCTTGGGTAGCGGGATTTCTGAAGCATTGATAACCACAGCTGCTGGACTAAGTGTGGCTATCCCCACCATTTTGTTGCACAAATATTTGACCAGTAGAGCCGATTCATTAAGTGATCTGCTTGAGGTTTATGCTATGCAGTTGGTAGATATTGTTGCAGCGGATACAAATAAAACCTGAATCAGTTCAGTTTTCGAGTGCGTCAACCATGGCTTTTAAACGAAAAAAACGAGATGAAATCAGGGTAGAGTTAACCTCTATGGTTGATGTGGTCTTTTTGTTGCTCATCTTTTTCATGATTTCAACAACTTTTGTTGAACCTCAGGGTATTGAAGTTAAGCTTCCAGGCGCCAATGCCCAGCAGATAAATAAAACACCGGATGAAGTGAAAGTATATTTGGAAAAATCTGGTAGAATCCACCTTGATGACCATCTTATCTCATTTACTGATTTACGGGCTCATTTAGCTGGTTATGCTGAACGAGCACCAACCACAACTTTTGTTATACTCGCAGATAAAAGGGCTCTCCACGGTCGCGTGGTTGAGATTATGGATGCTGCGCGTGCTGCCGGTTTTCTCAAATTGGCCATTGCCACGCAACAAAATAAGGACAAATAACTAAAAAAATGTGAGGGAATAGATGTCTAAAACTGTTGCAATACTTACTGGTGGAGGCGATTGCCCAGGACTTAATGCTGTTATTCGTGGTGTAGTTAGATCTGCCAATCAAAAAGGCTGGCGGGTCTTGGGGATAGAGGACGGCTTTGATGGCATCATTGAAGGGATCAAGGTTCGTGAGTTAAACAGAAAATCTGTCAGTGGTATTTTGCAGCGTGGTGGTACCATTCTTGGTACCAGCAACCGTGGTAATCCGCTAAATTATCCAGTGGAAAAAGATGGTGAAATTCACTGGTTAGACGTGTCCGACAAGGTTATTGAAAATTTCAATCAAATAGGTGCAGAAGCGTTGATTGCTGTCGGTGGTGACGGTACTTTGAAAATAGCGCAGCATTTGTACGAACTCGGTCTTAATGTTATTGGTATCCCCAAGACCATAGACAATGATCTTAAATCTACCGATGTTACTTTTGGTTATAATACTGCTGTTGGTGTGGTAACAGAGGCGTTGGATCGTTTGCATACCACGGCTGAAAGTCATCATCGAGTTATGGTTGTCGAGGTGATGGGGCGTAACGCCGGTTGGATCGCTCTTGAATCGGGTATTGCTGGTGGTGCGGATGTTATCTTATTGCCGGAGATTCCTTATTCAATTGGACATGTGTGTGCAGCAATTGATAAACGACGCGAACGAGGTGGAAAGTTTTCTATAGTAGTTGTTGCCGAAGGGGCTTTCCCTGCAGACGGTGAAGTTGTGGTTAAGGTTGGTAAGGGTGAGAGTAAGGGTGAAGTCGAACGCTTGGGTGGTATTGGTCAGTATGTAGCGGACCAAATTAGTGCGTGTACCGCTATGGAAGTGCGCACTGTTGTTCTTGGACATCTTCAACGGGGTGGTTCACCGTCACCCTTTGATCGTATTCTTGGCTCCCGTTTTGGGGTGAAGGCGGTTGATCTGATTGAGCAGGGACAGTTTGGCGAAATGGTGTCACTACGGGGTCGTGCCGTGATATCTACAACAATTGCTGATGCTGTTGGGGCGTTGAATCTTGTAGACCCAGAAGGGGAGCTTGTTGTTGCAGCTGAAAAGTTAGGAATTATGGTTGGACGTTAGTTTTTTGGTGTTTTCAACTCTGGTGCAGTGTTTGGCTTTGCGACAATGTTTGCATGCAGTGGGTTCAAGGTGGACGGTAACATCGGTATTGTTAATTCGTTGTTTAATAAGATCTTCGATCTGTTGCGCCGTGGTGTGTGCTTCCTGAATAGTTTTGCAGTGGCAGAAAGTCAGGTGAAAATCGATCATTCTGTATTTTCCACTGCGGCGGGTACGCAGATTGTGATAACCAGTGTTGTCGTTAGCAAATTCTTCAATGCAGCTTACGATCGCTTGTATTTCATGTGCGGGTAGACCAACATCGAGAAAATCATCCATACAAGCCGGATCGATCCAGTTCCAATTTAATATTTTTAGACCGATTAAACCGATCAAGAGTACCAAGTTGCTGTAAACATCGGTTGCATAGTGTAGTGCATCTGCCTGCAGGGCAGTTGAACCTGTTTGTATTCCAATGCTTTTAAGGTGCCTGCTCAGTAACCATGATGCAATAGTACATAGAGCCATTATGGCTATGCCGGCATCTAAGTTTTGTAATTGCTCGCTGCCAATTACAAGTTGTTGAATAGATTTGTAGATGATAAACAGCCCTGATGTTGCAATCAGCAGACTTTGGAGCAGCGTTGCTGCACTCTCAAATTTGCCATGACCGTATGGATGGTCGGTGTCTGCTGGTTTGCTGGCTTGTTTTAATGCCAGCAGATTGCCGGATGACATGAAAATATCCAACAGCGAATCGGCTGCGGAAGACAGTAGTGCCATAGAACCAGTTGTAATGCCGGTAATCACTTTCAATATTGCTAGAGATGTTGCTGTTAAAACTGCAACTCTGGCTGTCTTTACGCATACTGTTGGGTCGTCGTTGTTCATCATTTGTGTGTTAATCTATTGACGGTAATGGGCAAGCACCACGCCATGCGTGGTAACCATCATCGCAAATATCCCAAAATTGATCGATACGTTGCTGATAAAAATTAAGTTCAGCAGTTGCGCTGATAATTTGGTCATGCCTTGTTTGTTCGATACAATTTAGTTGCAGCAAATAAGAATAAAACACCGCTACACCCTGTAGAATGGTTGCCAATTCTTTTATGTTTGGTTCCAGGTTTTTTATGATATACCAGTGGCCAGCGAATTGTTTTATATGAACTGGATCGATCTTGAATATATTTTGTCTGCGATCGGCTATTATGAAATCACGTAGGAAATAGTCTGCTCCATGGGCTAGTTGTCCGGCTTCTAAGGTGTCTATTTCTTCTTTGAGTAGTTGCTGATGAAATTGCTTCAACAGGTTTGAGCAATGTCTGTCGGCAGCCATTTCAGAATCCAAATTGGATATATCAAAATCATTAGGTTTAATTGTCATAAGATCAGTATTCCGTGTGGTTGTGTGGTTTGTTTAATGTAACTATTTAGTGCGTCGAGCGAATTAATTGCAATTCAATTTATTATTGCTGCATATTATATAGCATGGATTGTGTTATATACAGTGCCGAATAGTTATTAAAAAAGTGGAGATAGTTTATGAAAGTAAAATGCCCCATGTGCGCAGCTTCCTGTGATTGGGAAGGTAACCCGTGGCGTCCTTTTTGTTCTGAGCGTTGTCGCATGATAGATTTGGGCGCATGGATAGACGAAGATTATAAGGTTGGTCATGAACCGACAAATAATGATACAGAGTATGAATCAGAAACTTATTAGAATTAAACATATATCTGGAGATAGTTAATGTATACGTTGAAGATAATAACTAATTTTGCTGCGGCACATAATCTCATGAATTACGATGGCGATTGCGAAAATCTGCATGGTCATAATTGGAAGGTTGAGGTGATGGTAAAAGCACGTGAGTTGGATAATTCTGGGCTGGGGATAGATTTTAAAATTTTGAAGGCGCAGACAAAAAAGTTGTTAGCCACCCTCGACCATAAATATCTCAATGAGTTGCCACCCTTTGTAACCATAAGCCCTTCATCGGAAAATATATCGCGCTACCTGTTTCTTGAGCTGGAAAAAATAATTAATTGCGATAATGTGACCGTTGATAGTGTCAATGTCTGGGAATCTGATAATGCCTGTGCCAGCTACAGCCGCGACTAAATTGCCGATAATTGAGATATTCTCCTCGGTGCAAGGTGAGGGGATATTGGTTGGGCGGCGTCAGATATTTTTACGTTTAGCTGGTTGTAATTTAAATTGCGATTATTGTGATACCCAATTTACAGCCACTGTCCAGTGCCAAATTGAACAGCCGCCAGGTTCTGAGAAGTTTATTGCCTGGTCGAATCCTGTTGGGTTGGAGCAAATAGGTTGCTTGTTAACGCATTGGTTGGATCGGTCTCCGGAGCTGCTCAATAGCCATCACTCTATATCTATTACCGGTGGTGAACCGTTACTTCATGCCCCACAGCTGATAAATTGGTTGCCTGTACTGGCAAGATTGTTGCCGCTACAACTGGAAACAAATGGAACTTTATGTGATGAGTTAGCTATGTTGTTGCCATGGCTGCGTTGGGTGATTATGGATTTTAAGCTCGAATCTCAAACTGGAACCGTAACTCCATGGTCGGAACATCGTAAATTCCTGGCGTTGGCTTCTCAGGTTAATTGCTGCGTTAAAGTAGTTGTGGGGAACAATACCGACAAAGCAGAATTGGAGCAGGTGGCGCAGATTGTTGCCTCTACAGCTGCGTATGTGCCCGTTATTTTACAACCACGTACCGTTGATAATCGTTGCTCCGTGCCGGCAGCCAAATTGTTGGAGTGGCAGGCATTAGTTGCTAATTGTAATTTAGATGTGCGCGTGATTCCGCAGACTCATTGTTATCTGGCGATGTTGTAGTTGTTATTTGGCAAATTTTTCTATCAGTTTTTGGCGCACAATTGGTGGTACATACTCATCAACTTCACCATTTAGTGAAGCGATCTCTTTAACGATAGATGAACTTAAATATGCGTAACGCAGTGATGTCATTAAGAAAAGTGTTTCTATTTGTTGATGCATGGTGCGGTTGAGTTGTGCTAATTGAAATTCGTATTCGAAATCGGAAACTGCGCGTAATCCACGTAGTATAACCTGTGATCTCTTGCTGACCACATAGTTGATCAGTAATCCATCAATTATGTCCACTTCTACACGTGGATCGTTGTCTACAGCTTGGCGAATCATTTCCATCCGTTCTTCGAGAGAGAACAGGTTGTTTTTCGATGAATTTTTTGCTACAGCAACAATTACCGTATTAAACGTTTTTAAGCCACGCTGTATTATGTCAAGGTGGCCATTGGTAATAGGGTCGAATGAGCCGGGATAGACAGCAATACGGTTATTCATGTTTTATTCCTCGCTGGAGCTAAACAGGTATATTGAAGTGTTGCCATAGTCGCGTCTATCCAATAACTCATAAACGCCAATTTGCTCGGGAATAGATGCCTGTTTGTCCTCTTCGGCACATATTATTCCGTTTGTTGCCAGTAGTTTATGTGTATCGATAAGTTGGATAATCTGCGGCAGCATACCCTTGTTGTAGGGTGGGTCAATAAATATCAGGTCAAAATGGTGTTCAGTCAAAGTGCCCAAGGCGGTCTGGGCATTTTGATTTATGATTCTGGTCTTTTCTTGTAGGTGGCAATGCTTGCTGTTTGAGCTGATAATTTTTTTAGCCTGTTGACCTTTGTCAACAAAAACAGCTGTTTCGGCACCACGGCTGAGTGCTTCCAATCCCATGGCACCTGTCCCGGCAAAAATATCGAGAATTTTCAGCTTGTTGAAACTGCCGAGGCGGCTACAAAGTTTGCTGAAAATTGCCCCACGGACGCGGTCGCTGGTTGGTCTGATTTCGCAGCCGGTAAACGTTGCTAACTTGGTGCCGCGTGCGCTGCCACTGATAATACGCACCGTTTTTTCCTTTTACTTGACCGTTTTTTCCTTTTACTTGCTGTTTTTAGGTAAAGTGATGATATTGTCTTCCGACGGACGAAACAGCAGAATTGTACGTCCGAGAATTTGTGCAATGGCTGCGTCGCAGCGGTTTGCCAAAATGTCAGCAACCTCTTTGCGATCTATTATACAACCTTCCTGTAATTTAATTTTAATCAGTTCGTGTGTTTCCAACGCTTCTGATAC
>NBLX01000108.1 GCA_002084705.1 Desulfobacteraceae bacterium 4572_35.1 | reverse complement strand
TACGGGCGCGGTGAATACAAAAAGGTGTAGGCATCGGCGAAGCGTACCTGCTTAATCACCGCGATGGTGGCGAGAAAGTCGGCCTCGCTTTCACCGGGGAAACCGACGATGAGATCGGTGGTAAAACGGATATGCGCGCAGCGCTGGCGCAGGCGGGCGATAATATCCAGATAGCGGCTGCTGTCGTAGCCACGGTTCATGGCATGCAGCACGCGGTCGGAACCGCTCTGCAGCGCCAGATGCAGATGGGGGCACAACTTGTTCAGGCTGGCAAAGCAGTCGATGAGTTCGTCGTCCACATCCTTGGGATGCGACGAGGTAAAACGCAACCGCTCCAGGCCATTAATAGCGTGCAACCGCCCGAGCAGCTCGGCGAAACTGATATCGGCATCCCCTTTACGGGCGTAGGAATTGACATTCTGCCCCAGCAGTGTGATCTCTTTTACGCCGTTATCCACCAGTTCACTTACTTCAGCGATAATTTCACCACTGGCACGACTGACCTCGCGTCCGCGCACATAAGGCACTACACAATAGCTGCAGAAGTTATCGCACCCCTGCATAATGGTAACAAAACGGCTCACCGCGCCGCTGTGATCGCGATGGGGAAAATGGCGCAGCCGACGGCTGCCGCAATAGTGTTCCACGGCGCACTGTTGCCCGCCACCGGCGGCCACCGCCGCTATCAGTTGTGGCAATTTGTGAACATTATGGGTGCCAAAGACGATATCCACGTGAGGAACATCGCGCAGCAGACGCTCCCCCTCCTGCTGGGCAACGCAGCCACCCACAGCGATAATCATGGCCGGGTTGCGCTGCTTGTACGGCTTGAAACTGCCTAGATGACCGTAAACCTTGCGCTGTGCCTTGTCGCGCACCGAGCAGGTATTGAGGATGACCACATCAGCGTGACGAACGGCGGCAACGGCGGTGTAGCCCGCCGCCCGCAGCAGCGACTCCATCCACTCCGAATCGACCACGTTCATCTGGCAACCAAAGGTTTCGAGATAATAGCTTTTACTCATCGTATGTGCACATCACATAAGTTCATGGAAAATGGCCTCGCAAAAACAAGGGGATATAACCAGATAGGCGCTCAAAAAGCAACGCCTTTTCAACACTGCTCCACCACCGCCTGCAACTGCTGATACACCTGCTGCGGATACTCCACACAGCTCAAAACAAGACGGCGCCGACCGGCTTCGACATAAACATTCCCCAACTGCTCGCCGAGCGGGTACAGACATACATAGTTGATCTGCTCCAGCGGCACCCGCAGCAGGCGCTGACGCGGCCAGCCACAGCGCACCACCAGCTGGCGGTCACTGAGCAGATAACCGACCCGTTCCCATTCCAGCCGGGCGCGCACAGGCAGGCCAAGAGCCAGCCACAAACCGATAAGCAACACCGGCAGCGGCAGCACCAGCCACAGATATTGCCCCTGCTCCCGCGTCAACTGCCAGCCGCTATATTCCCAGCCCGCCGCCAGCAGCGTCACCACCAGCCCGAATACCATACGTCGCCAGTGGCGAAAAACAAAACAGCGCGGCGCTGGCCGCCCTTGCCACAGCAACTGTTCCCCCTTATCAATCTCCATCCACAGTGCCACTGCCGCCCCCCTCTTCAATCCGGTGATATTTTACCATTACTAAAAAAGCACTGCGCAAACAAAACACCACCTCACAACTCCAGTATTGTCGATCAAGCGATAATAGCTAACAATAACAATATGATACAATAACCATTCATTTTAGACACCCAACAACAACACCATGACACAATTGTTTTCGCTTGCAAAATATTTTTAATTGCTCTTTACTTGGCGCGTTATTGCATACCGCAATCTCTACGCGCTGCGCCCGTAGTACAATTCCGGCATCTGCAGCAAACAACATTCAACCAACCAGTTAACCAGAGCCAGCATACTGTATACGCTTGAGGACGTCGTGACCTACAACATCGGATCCAAGGTAAAGCAACTGCGCAAAGCGCGCAACATGACCCTGCAAAATGTTGCCGATGAAACCGGCTTTTCCCCGGCGCTCATCTCCCAGATAGAAAACAACAACATCACCCCGCCCATTGCCACCTTGGCAAAACTTTCCGAGTTCTTCGAAGTAAAAATAGGTTGTTTTTTTGAGGAGGAGGAGCATTGCCCTTACGAGGTGGTGCGCGCCAGCGACAATCATACGCCACAGCGCAAAAACGGCCTTGTATACCGTCCATTGGCGGGTCAGCAGCTTAAAAAGAATCTGGAAGCGTACCACATCACCGTTTCCAAAAGTACCCGGAATCACAAGCTGCCAGACAACGGCAAGGAAAAATTCCTCCTCGTCACCGCCGGCACCATCAGCGTGGAGGTTGACAACGAACAGATTGTCCTGGGCAACGGCGATGCCATCTATCTGGATGCCAATGTCAGTTGCCGCATCAACATGCACCAGGAAAACGCCCAGTTACTGGCGGTGTTCGGCCCGGACTGATTCTGCGCGATCCAGACCAAAGCAAAACAGGCCCCAGCAACAGCAAATTGTGCTAAACTCGGCGCGTGTGCAGCGTATCAAGTTGCACCGCCGCACTACCGATTTTACCACCAAGGAGAAAGTATGAGCGCTGTTTCCTGTATGGATATTTCGCTGCATCTGTTGCTGCTCAAGCTGGCTGGGGCATTTCTCGCCGGTATCGTAATCGGTATCGAGCGAGAAAAGCATGGCCGCCCGGCCGGGCTGCGTACTCACATTCTGGTATGTACCGGCGCCTGTCTGATGATGATCATATCGGAAGGAATGTTCGTAAAATACCAGCATCTCAACGCCGATTCCATTATGCGAGTCGATCCCGGTCGCATCGCCGCCCAGATTATAACCGGCATCGGCTTTCTCGGTGCCGGAGTTATCATCAAAGAGGGTTCCAACATTCGCGGGCTGACCACCGCCGCCTGCCTGTGGTATGCCGCCGGGGTGGGCATGGCGTTTGGTGCTGGAATGTTCGGTGCCGCCATCGCCGCCACCATTCTGGCCATGACTGTGCTGTTGTTGATGAAACAACTGGAACCGATATTTAAAAAAGACTGCTTTCTCAACCTGTGCGTGGTAACCGACAGCGCCACCGACCTGTTTCCGCAATTGGAAAAGATCCTGAACCAGATGGACGTGCGTATTTCTAACATTGAGCAAAATCTCGACCTGCACGAAGACATCCGTCGCTACGATCTGGTCATCACCCAGCAGACCCGCCGTATCGGGCGCGATCTGGTAGCCGCCATCACAGCATTGCCGGGCGTACTGCGGGTGCGCTACCGCTGATAAAAAAACGCCCGGCTGCACAAACAGCCGGGCGTTGAAAATTACGGCATACGACGTAAAACTAACCGTCCAGCAATCCTTGCGGGTCAAGGCCAATACGCACGCCACCCCAATGGCGACCATCAATATATATCGGCAGCGACAGATCGCTGACTACCTGGCCAGTGTCGCGGCAGTAGGTCTGCAGCAGAAATTTCTTTTCACTGCGGGCGGCAGCAGCACCAACCGGATCGTTGAACATTCGTTTGTCGCGACTGTTGACCAGATCCTGCTCTTTGTCACCTGTAAGCGGCTGTGAATAGAAACTGTTGTGGGTGGGCGCGTAACCATTTACATCCACTGCCAGGCAGAAAATACCGCCATTGACCCGCCGCACTACCTCATCATAAATCGGCTGAATCTCTGTCTCAAATAAACTATCGTAACAGGTCTTGTATTTGGCCGGATCTGTACCCGGCACCGGCTGGTAGTTGGTGTCAAATACGTTGACTCCCTGACTGGCAAATGCCGCAATCTTCTTCTGCAGATGATCTCGCACCGAGTTGGCCAGGCGCAAAGTTGCCTCGAAATTGCCTCGCCCGACTTTGAAGTTAGATACCGTCTCCTGCATGATCTGGGTAGTATCGTTGAGGTTCTGAGTATACTCCATAGCCTCTGACATCGCTTCAGCCACGGTGCCACTCAACTGTTTGACCTGGGTGATATTCTGATGCACCATGTTAGAAGCAGCAGAGAGCTCCTCCACCGAAGCACTGATACGATGCAGACTGTCATGGGTTTTTTCAAAATCACTCACCATGTCGGTAAACTGGGCGCAGGAACGCTCCACTACATCTTTGGTAGCATGAATATGCCTGGATATAACGGCGGTGCCGTCCTGAGTCTGCCTTACCCCCTCAATCATGTCTCGCAGAGTGACCGCAATATTGTTGGTGGCATCGTTAACCTGTGTAGCTAGATTTTTAACCTCTTCAGCTACCACGGCAAAACCGCGTCCAGCCTCGCCGGCGCGCGCAGCCTCAACCGCAGCGTTAAGTGCCAGCAGACCAGTCTGGTTGGAAATACTCTGAATCAGCACCACAATCTCCTCTATGCCCTTGGATTTTTCGTCCAGCCCTTCAACCGTGGCAACAAAATCCTTCAGGGTACTGTCAACTTCAACGATAGAGCGATTGGCCTCCTGCAACCGGGTAAGGGAATCGCGCGCCTGTTCCAGTTGTTCCGAAGTGCTGGCCTGAATGGTCTGGGCGTTATCAGCAATCTCGTTGGTGGCACCGGTGCTCTCGGCGCTACTGGCGTAAATGGCATCGGAAAGTTCCCCCTGCTTCTGCGACATGTCGGTGGTTTCCTTGACCTGCTTACCCACCGAAGCGGAACGAACCGCTATCTGCACCCCTTGCTGGCGTACCTGACCAATGATATCACGCAACTTGTCCATAAAATGGTTGAACCCGACCGACAAATCACGAATCTCATCATAGGTTTTCAACGGCAGATTCCGGGACAGGTCACCCTCACCACCGCTGATATTTTCGAATACCGCAGTGATATTCTTCAGTGGCTTCACCACCATAAATCTGAGGAAAAATATCTGGACAATGCAGACAATAAAACTGAGCACCGCCAACGCAAACAACCACACGTGAGTACTGCTGTGAATATCGGCAATCGCCTGTCGCGCTGCTGCCACCGAGGCGGATGAAGCCAGCACGGCCTCCACCTGGCTGGCATCGTGATATACAATAGCCACACAAGCTAACACTGCCAGCAACAAAAACAGCATGTTGCCGGCAATCTTTTTGGTCAATGTATTAAATATCTGTTCTTCCAGTTTCCCATATATCCCAGTTAGCAACCCCATACCGCCTCCAGCTTGTACCCGGCCAAGCACTTTCCGCTTGTCCATTAAAAATAACATCAACACGCCCGCACACTCATTAGGCACGAGACAACACATAAAATAAACCGGCAACGCCGACGAGGTAGTTTAGTCAATAGACATAAAAAAATCAAACACTGTTTTCACAGTCTGGTTAAAATTTATCTTTCTTACCCACCGCATCATCCTGCTGCACTGCGGCAAAATCAGCCAGCGACGATGGCAATTCACTGACTATAGACACCACCGCGGCACTAAAGGGGTCGGCAAAGCACAATGAATGGCAATGCAAAAACATCCGTTGCAACTGCGGCGGACACGGGCCACCGTAGCGCCGATCACCATACACGGGATGCCCCATGGCCGCCAGATGACGGCGAATCTGATGTTGGCGACCAGTAAACAAACACAGTTCCAGCAACGACGCGGTATCGTTACGCCAGCGTGCTTCAAATGATGTTGCTGCCGTCTTCAGCTTGCCTTTGGCATGCAGGGAAGAGTGAATAACACCGCTGCCGGGCGTTTTTCCCGCCACCAAAGCCAGGTAACGCTTTTCCACCTCTGCCCGCATGAACAGCCGCCCCAATTCCGCCAGAGCCCTTCGGCCTTTACCAAACACCACCGGGCCGGAAGTCCCGACATCGAGTCGATGTACCGGAGCACAACAGCAGCGCAACCCCCGGCTGTGCAGCAGTTTTTCCACCCGCGCAGTCAAATTATCCTCTGTATGACCTACCCCGGCATGAACCGCGATGCCGCTGGGCTTGTCCACCACCAGAATCTCCCTGCTTTCATACAAAATGCCAGGATCGGCAGTACACTCTGCCGCACCAGCCAGCAATTCCAGCACCCGGCCACTGTCGGGCACACGCACCTCCATACCGCAAACCAGTCGGCAATC
>NBLX01000107.1 GCA_002084705.1 Desulfobacteraceae bacterium 4572_35.1 | reverse complement strand
TGCCGCTTTAGCGGTGCAGCAGTTGCGTCAGCGCAAGTTAACCAGTTGGGTGTTTGACCTCAGTGCTATCGTTAACGTTGGCGATGGAGATGTAGCTACTGTGGCTGACTGCTTTTGCCGGAATCAGTGCTGATGCGTTGGTTGCAGTGGAAGATGCCATAACTCGACGCAAGATAATTAGTGATGGGGTGTGGCTGGCACGGGATCTGGTTAATCAACCGGGTAATGTCAAGGTGCCAACCTATCTGGCACAGACCGCTTGGGATCTGGCTAAGCAGTATAACTTCAATTGCACCTTGCTTGGGCCTGCCGAGTTGCAACGTCAGGGTTTTGGTGCTCTGTTGGCGGTGGCGCAGGGAAGTATCTGTGAACCACGCCTGATCGCTATGGAATACTGTGGAGCTGGAGAAGATCAGCCTGCCGTAGCTCTGGTTGGCAAAGGGGTTACCTTTGACAGTGGCGGTATCTCCCTGAAGCCGGGGGAGGGGATGGACCAGATGAAGATGGATATGGCTGGTGGTGCCGCAGTTCTGGCTACCATGGCCACCATCGCCAGATTGCAGTTACCCATCAACGTGATCGGTGTCGTGCCGGCGGTGGAAAATATGCCGTCGGATCGGGCTACCCGTCCCGGTGATATTGTCACTTCGTTGTCGGGGCAGACCATCGAAATTCTCAACACCGATGCGGAGGGGCGGTTAATTTTGGCTGATGCTCTAACGTGGGTGGCAAAAAAACAACCGCAAGTGATTATCGACTTAGCTACCCTCACCGGTGCTTGTATCATCGCTTTGGGTCATCATGCCAGTGCGGTGTTGGGTAACGATGACAGGCTGGTGGAGCAATTGCGTCAAGCTGGTGACAGCGTTGGCGAAAGGGTGTGGCAGCTGCCGTTGTTTGCTGAATATGCTAAACAGCTTAAGAGTGAGGTCGCCGATATGAAGAACATCGGCGGCCGACCCGCTGGCACCATCACTGCCGCTGCATTTTTACAAAAATTTGTTGCTGAAATCCCGTGGGCGCATCTCGATATTGCTGGAACAGCATGGGCAGAGAAGGGTAAGCCGGGGCAGCCGTGTGGGGCAACTGGTGTTGGTGTGCGGCTGCTGGTTGATTATCTACAGGGGCGCTAATCTATCTGGCTCGTATCCCCCATATAAAGGGACGCATAAACCCATCCATGGGGGATACGAGCCAAACTTGTGCAGCGTCGCAGTGTTGTCTGATTTGTTGCTCAGTGCTTGCGTTTGAAGATGTCGGTGCCGGGGTTGCTAACTCGGTCGATGAACAGAAAACCGTCCAAATGATCGAGTTCGTGTTGAATAGCAACGGCCTCAAACCCTTTACAGCGCACCACCTGGTCGTTGCCGTCGCTGTTGGTAAATTGCACAACGATCTCGCGAGCGCGTTCAACATTGCCGGTGTAGTCGGGCACGCTCATGCAGCCCTCACGCATGGTTTTACTGCCACTTGATTCGATAATTGTTGGGTTTATCAGCACCATCAAGCCGTGGTTATGTTTTTTGCCCAATTTGTTATGGGAAACATCAACTACCGCTACCCGCAGACAAATTCCAATCTGTGGTGCAGCGATGCCGACGGAGTGACCGGAATCGTACATAGTGTCGACTAGATCACGCACCAAATTCGTAGTTGTGTCGCTACCTGTTATTGCCGGGTCACATACTTGTTTCAAGCGTGGGTCTGGATAAACTAAAACTTCTTGTACTGGCATGGTTTATAACTCCACCGGTGTTACCGTACGTACGGAGATGTCAACCTGCAACTGCTGTTTTAGGCTTTCCATCGATTCCTTAAGTTTGTCGACACTCAATTCTTCGGGCAGTACTGTTTCACACATTATTACGTATACCGGGCGTTCGGCTGAACCGATGAGCTTTGTGCTAAGATCAACAATATTTACATTGAGTTCACTTAGCACTTTGGCAACTTTATATACCAGTCCAGGTTTATCGGAACCGTAGACCGATATCATGCACGCTTCGCCGGATAATTCAGGGCGCTTTTCGCCACCGGGTTTCAAGGTGCGGACAAATACAGATAAACCCTGTTCTTCCAAGCTGCTGAACTCTTTGGCTAATTGCTCGGCATCATTGATTTCCGGATGAGAGAGGATCAGGATCATGGCGAATTGACCGCCGAGGATGTTGTTGCTGGAGTCGGCGATGTTGCAACCGAGTTTGTAGATAATTTCAGCTGTGCTGGAAACTATTCCAGGTCGATCACGGCCGATGATGGTCAGGGCAAAATGTTGCATAAAGCTCCTCCGTGGTATAAAAAATTAGTTGCTTCTTTCAGAATTGAGCAATACCGTGTGTTAGCTTACACCGCTTAATATATCACGCCCTTTTATTGAAAACCAAGCTGAGAGTTGTTTTGCTGCTGTAACTTGTGGGATGTTGAGCACGTGTCTATCGCGCATAACCTTTTAGGTTACATTTTTTCTTAAATTTTATCAGTAGTGAGAGATTGATGGAAGACTGGCAGCAACAACATCGTGCCGCGCTTACCGATCCGTATGAGTTGGCGACACGTTTTAATCTTGATGGTGCTGTTATCGCAGGGGTAAACGAGCGTTATCCGCTGCGGATAACGGCGCAAACCCTGCAACTGATTAAGGATGTAGACGATTGGTGGCTGGCAGTTGTTTTGGTTATTGTCGCTTCTGTACCCGTAAGCGCAAAGTTGGCTGCAAACAGATGTCGGTCTCCTTGGGCGATGTGCTGCGCGGGTTGGATTATATTGCCGAGCACACCGAGGTGAACGAGGTGATTCTGTCGGGGGGTGATCCGTTGACCATATCCGACGCCTTGCTGGCTGATATCCTCGAACGGTTGCGGCGTATCAAGCATGTAGAAGTGTTGCGGCTGGGGAGTAGGGCGCCGGTGGTGCTACCAGCGCGGATAACGCCTGCGCTATGTGAATTGTTGCAGAACCATCAGCCGTTATATTTTCTTACCCATTTCAATCATCCCGCCGAACTCAATGATGCAGCGCTGGAAGCGTGTGCGCGTCTGGTGGCAGCCGGAGTGCCTGTGGTGAATCAAACAGTTCTGTTGCGTGGCGTAAACGACGATGCCGCAGTGCTTAAACAATTATTTTATACCCTGCACCGTTTGTGTATCCGCCCGTATTACCTGCATCAGATGGATTTGACCACCGGCACAGCCCATTTCCGTACCACCCTTGAGGCTGGTATTGCTATTATGGATCAATTGCGCGGCCCCCTTTCAGGGCTGGCAGTACCAACTTATATTGTTGATTTGCCCGGCGGCCACGGTAAAGTTCCTGTTACTCCAGCGTATGTCCAAGCTCTGGGAGCGCAGGCGCGTCTGCGGGCTGCAGACGGAACGGTGGTGGAATATCCCCAACTGTAATGATATGTGTTGCTACAGATCTTGTGGGCAGAAGGTTACCACTTGTTGAATATCGTCTGCATCAGTTAGCAGCATAACCAGCCGATCAATGCCGAGGGCGATCCCGGAAGAGGGAGGCATGTTGTCCAACTCACGCAGAAAAGGTTCTGGCAGCGGGTAGGGTGCTTTACCGGCGCTGCGACGTTGTTGTTCATCGGCGTTAAAGCGGCGGCGTTGCTCCTCAGGATCGGTTAGTTCACTGAAAGCGTTGGCTAACTCTAATCCGGCTACATAAAGTTCAAAGCGCTCAGCGTGGAGGGGATCCCCCTTTTTTACTTGAGCCAGAGAGGCCATGCTGACGGGGAAATCATAAATTATTGTTGGTTTTGTATTCCCCAGCTTTGGCTCAACATGCCGATCATATATCTCCTCAAAGCAATTGTTGTTGATAGCTTGTTGTAAGGAGAGAGGGGCATAGTTGATAAACGCCTGCTTTAAAGTCAATTGTTCAAACGGGGGAGTGATATCTATTTGTTGCCCCTGGTAGGTGATATTTTTGTTGGCAGCGAGAACAGTAAGGAGATTTTCGCAATCCTGCATAAGTTGGCGATAATCACAATTGCTGCGATACCACTCCAGCATGGTAAATTCTGGCAGATGCTTGCTGCCGTGTTCTTCGGCGCGCCAGCAGTGGCAAAGTTGAAAAATTCGTTCGTACCCAGCGGCCAGCAGTCGTTTCATACACAACTCAGGTGAGGTGTGTAATGCCCAGTTGCCGCAAGGTTGCGGGTCGATATATGGTTCAGGGGCGTTGCTGGGAATGTGGTAGGGGGTTTCCACTTCCAGAAAATTATCAGCGACAAAAAAAGCCCGGATTTCCGTTAAAATCCGAGCCCTTTCCGTTAAACGTCGCTTCTTTGCTGCCAATGCCCAGTTTGGGGTGGCCACGAAACTTATTCCTTAACCCGAGTCACATATTCGCCGGTTCTGGTGTCAATCTGAATCAAAATTCCCTCTTCCACAAACGATGGAACCTGCAGGTTGTAACCGGTTGCCACCGTGGCTGGTTTGTTATTGCCCGCAGCGGTATCACCTTTGACCCAAGGTTCAGCCATAGTTACTCGCAGGTTAACAAAGTTGGGTAGGGTGATGCCAATGCCGATTTCGCCAAACATGAGCACTTTAACTTCCATATTGTCGACCAGAAAATATTTGTCTTCAGCCAGGGTTTTTTCACTTATAGAAACCTGTTCATAGGTCTTGGTGTCCATAAATACGTAGCCGGTTTCATCCTGATAAAGATATTGCATGTCGCGTTCTTCAAGGGGAGCGGGCACAAAACTCTCGCCGCTGCGATAGGTGCGATCAAACAGTGCCCCGGTGATCATGTTGCGCAACTTGCATTTATACAAAGCCTGCCCTTTGCCTGGCTTACTAAAATCAAAACCAGCAATTACGTGTGGCTCACCATCAATCATTAATTTAAGACCTTTTTTCAGGTCGGAAGTGCTGTACATTGTGAAACTCCTTGTGGGATATGAAAATTCTGTCAGGATTTAAGCATAAGAGGGGGGTAATTGTCATGCAATTTTACTTTTTTATTCGATCCCCTGAACCTTTACCGGTCACTGTCATATAGATATAGCGAAAATATTTCTTAACTGACAGTGTCTCCAGCATTTTTTGATCCGTTTCAGCCAACAATTTTGGCGTAGACATGTCAATCTTATTAACCTGTGCCAGTCCCGTTATCCCCGGGCGCACATTAAATACACCACGTATTTCCCGCTCCTGAATTAACTCCTCCTGATTAAATAAGCAAGGTCGCGGTCCGACTAGGCTCATCTCCCCTTTTAGGACATTCCACAATTGTGGCAACTCGTCTAATTTGGTGCGTCGCAGAAAATGACCGAATTTTGTAATGGAAGAAGCGCTGACCAGATGGCTGGCCACCGAGGCGGTATCGAGTTTCATGGTGCGGAACTTGACCAGGGTAAACGGCTGCTGCCGACGACCGACCCGTTGTTGACAAAAAATCGGTGAACCGGTATCAAACAGACTAATAACGGTCAGCAATAACAAAACAGGGGAACCGAGGATTAATCCAAAGGCAGACAATACAATATCATTAAAACGAAAGACAGGACTGTCCCCCATTATCGTTTTTGCTTGACTGTCGGCAACGCAACGTCTGAGACCTTCGTCAACAGATATTAGTGGCGTCCAGTCTAATACATTTTTTGCCTTGGAAATGTCGACCTGAAGGTTACCGCACACCCGTTTGGCAATCGCTTGTTTTCCCAACACCATAGCTATCAATTCCAGTATTTTTGCTGGAACAGGAATCAATCGTGATGGCTTGCCCATAGTTTTTGCCAGACGTTGTAATAATTCCGTCGTTGACATGTCTTCGCCGTCAGCGACAAGAAAGGTTTGATTCGCCGCGGCAGGGTGATCGATGCAGGTGATAATGAAATCTACAAGATTATCAAGTGCCACCAAGCTTCGCTGATTGTGGATAGAACCAAGAGGTAGGGGAATGCCTTTGCTTATACAACGAATTATGCTTTGGAAATTTCCTTTGACGCCAGAACCATATACGAGAGGGGGACGGATGATAACCACTTCCAAACCTGTTTCGTTCGCGATTTGTATTAGCCCCTGTTCAGCTTCATGCTTGGAGATTCCATAGGGATCTTGAGGTGCACATAAATTGCTTTCAGCGAAGGGGGTGCTGGGTTGAGTTTCTTCACCGTTAACCTTGATCGAACTGATAAAGATAAAGCGTTTGATGCCAGCAGAGGAGGCTTGTCTGGCAAGATTAAGAGTTCCAGCGACATTGATGCGCCGAAAATCAGTTAAGGGGTTGTCTGCGGTATTGTTCATAATATGAGTGCGAGCCGCAGTATGCACAACAACATCAATACTCTGCAATGCAGCTTCCCAGTCTGTATCTGGAGCTATGTTAGCAACTTGAGTCACATTAATTGAAGCAGGAAATTGATTATCCATTTTCCGTACAATGGCGCGTGGGGTAAATTTTGAGTGGGTTGCCAGCTTGTTTGTCAGTGTCGAACCAATAAAACCGGTAGTTCCAGTCACTAAAATGTTCATGCGTTTTCTTTCAACTAAATAATTTGGGTGGGGGTGTCATACTTAGTAGAGGTACAGTAACATATTCGTTCAATAAATCGCGAGTTGAGTTGCTCTACGAAAATTTGTTTACTAAGTGTGGGTGCGATATCCAAATTGTTTTATTTTGTTGATTGCTTTTGGTCGGAAAGAAAAAAGCCACCCCTTTGTGTGGGTGGCTTTTATGTTGATTTGGCGTTATGTGGTTTGGATTGGTATAGGTATGGTATTGACTATAACGCCGAGCGGTATTCGCTGTTTTGGTGGAACAACTAGTTCTTAACAGTGCCAAAAAGCGATTGGTGGTCGCTGTTTTTGTTGGTTTGTTTTTGGAACGCCGCTATTTATGGCTGGTTTCAAAGCATTTATTATGCCGTTTTAGGTGTGGATGATGATGATTTTGCTTAACTGCTTGATATGTGACTAATTATTGTTTTATGCTGGTGTTGTGGAATGTTTTGCTAATTAATTGCAGGTTGGTTAATTAGCAAAAATGCGAAAGAAGTTGCTATCGATTGGCGTAATTGCAATTTTTTGCGATACCTTCTTGTATTGACAAAGCAAGTACCCGTTTGAAACTTTGATCGTAGGACGCTAATTCGTTTTTGCGAGATCATCAAAAATGCCCCAGATATATTGCATATCCGGGGCATTGATTTTACCTGTTGCTAAACAGGGAGCTGATTATTTTTGTATTGCACCAATTGGTGCAACTTCGCGATCAAATACTTCGTTCATTACCTGTGCTAGCCCGGTGTAGATAGCAGACAGCCCACAGAAGATACCTTCGTAGCCAGCGATAACTTTCAGAGCGGCATTGCCGGTGAAGTCGCCAGCGGCGAGGAGGACGAACAGTACGGTCAGGGAGCCGAATACAACTTGTAGTGCGCGATTGAGACGGAAGGTGGCGAGGAACAATACTGCACTAAACAGGGCCCATGTGGTCAGGTAAAAGCCCATGGCTTTGGCTGAAGGGGCTGCTATCAGACCGGTTTTTGGCATCAAAATCAGGGCAACCAGTGTTAACCAGAACAGACCGTATGAAGTAAAGGCGGTGGCGCCGAAGGTGTTGTTCTTTTTCCACTCCATGGCACCAACGATGATCTGGCCAATGCCGCCGTAGAATACGCCCATGGCGAGAATCATGGCGTCGAGGGGGTAAAATCCTGCGTTGTGCAGGTTTAGCAGTACTGTGGTCATGCCGAAGCCAAGCAGGCCAAGGGGAGCTGGATTTGCCGTTGTGTCTTGTAATGAAATGTTGTTTTCCATGGTGTTCTCCTTTTCTCTCTCGTTAAAATTAGAATAAATATTTGCCTCGATGGGCAGTATCTCAGGGTGACTTTGAGCCAATTGTTGATATTTGCTGCATGATCTGTAATCGTCAGCGCAGTAACTGATTATCATTTTTACGTCGTAACTGGTGATGTATTCACAACCGACGTCACAATCGTCTTCGTTTTTGCCAAAAAATGGGCAGAGTACTTTGTCGCGCATGTATCACCTGTTTGTTTGTCAGTTGCATTAATTGTGAACTGATATGGTGTATAAGCAGGTGGTGTGCCAGTTTGAAAAATAATTTTATAAATAGATGCAAAAACAGGGAGTTACGCTTGATACGTTCTTGACATAAGGGTAATGCTAGTCGCGGGAACAGGGGTTTGTTTTGCAGAGGTGCAAAAGATTTGTGACTAAAATGCAGAGAAAACAGGGCAGGGTGGTCGGTGCAGGAGGTTAGCTGTAATCTTCCTTGTTGATGTTGTGTTTTTTCAGTTTGCGATAGATGGTGGCCATATTCATCCCCGCCAGTCGTGCAGCTTCCTCAACGTTGCCGCCGGTGGATTGGAGCAGGTTGATAAGATAGCTGGTCTCAAAACTAGATAGTGCTTGATTGTATTCAGCGTCGGTTTCCGCTGTTTGTGCTGGGGCGGATATCTGTGTGTCAGGTGCTGTTGTGGATGCTGCTGTTGGCATGGATGCAGAAGTGATGAATTGGCTTATTACCGGTAAACTGATGTAGTCGCCGCTCTCCATGGTCATACACGCTTCAATAACATTTTCGAGTTGGCGAATGTTGCCCGGCCAGTTGTGGGAGATTAGTAGTTGTCGTGCCTCTGGGGTAAAACCCTGAACGCTGGTGCTGAATTTGTTGTTCTGCTTGGTTATGAAGTGTCCAGCGAGGAGGAGGATGTCATCGCGGCGCTCACGTAGGGGTGGCAAGTGAATCAGCCATCTCTTTAACCAGGTCGGCGTTGGTTGCCGAGACGATTCTGACGTCAACCTTTATTGGTTTGGTGTCGCCAATGCGCATAAACTCTTGCTCTTGCAAAAAGCGCAGCAAAGTTTTCTGCACCGTTAGTGGCAGGTTGCCAATTTCGTCGAGAAACAGGGTGCCACCGTCAGCCGCTTCAATTATCCCCTTGCGATCACTGGCGGCACCGGTAAATGCCCCCCTTTTATAACCGAACAGTTCGCTTTCCAACACCGATTCGGGGAGTGCGCCACAGTTGATGGCCATAAACCGTTTGTTGTGGCGGGGAGAGTTGTGATGGATGGCTTGGGCAATAAGTTCTTTTCCTGTGCCCGATTCACCGGTGATCAAAACTGAGGTGTCGCGGATTGCTACCTTTTTGACTGTCTCCAGTACCGACTTTAATCCTGAGGAGGAACCGATGATGCTGTCGAAGGAGAATTGTTTGGCCAGCTCTTTTTTAAGCTCACGATTTTCTTCGGTCAGTTCTGTATGCGACAGAGCGTTTTTGACCCGGTATAGCAATTCCTCCGGCTCAAATGGTTTGGTCAGCATGTCGTAGGCGCCGCTGCGCAACGCCTGAATTGACGTTTCCACCGTGGCGTAAGCGGTGATCATGATTACTGGAATCGCTTTATCTTTGGCGCGGATTTTTTGCAGCACCTCCAGCCCATCCATCCCCGGCATCTTGATGTCACTGACCACCAGATCGTAATCGCCAGCTTTAAACTCCTCAACCGCTTCAAAGGAGCGGGTGTATGATTTAACCTGATAGCCGCTGTCGCTGAGCACCGCTTCCATCATCCGGCATAGTCCCTCTTCGTTGTCGATGAGTAAAATATGTTTCTTGGTCATATCAGGTAGTCCTCGTAATCTATTGGTAAGCGCACGGTAACGGTGGTGCCGGTGCCGATAACGCTGGAAATGGTGATGGTGCCATGGTGTTGTTCAATGATCTGTCTGGAGATAGCCAAGCCTAGACCGGTACCTTTTTCCTTGGTGGTATAAAATGGTTCAAATATTTTTTCAAGTTTTTCTGCTTCAATGCCGCAGCCACTGTCGCTGAAAATAAGCAGGATGTGCTCATCTTCACGTTTTGTTTCGATGGTAACGGTACCTTTTTCATCGATGGCACCGCCGGAGTTGAGGATGAGATTTATTGCTACCTGACGCATTTGGTCGCCGTCAATTTTTAGTAATGGCAGTTTTTCGGTGAACTTTTTAGTTATTTTAACGTGATGCATGTCGGTGTGGTTGGCGGCAAAATCGGTAATCTGTTCCAGCAGGGTATTGATGTCGGTTAACTCAAGGATCGATTTTGGGGTACGCGCATAGCCGAGGAGGTCTTGAACAATTTTGCGGCAGCGTTTGCTTTCCCGTTTAATTTCGTGGATATAATTATAGTTGGGATCGTCTTCTGCGGTTTTGTTTTCCAGATAGCCAGCATAGCCGAGAATAACCCCTAATGGGTTATTTATTTCATGGGCGACTCCAGAAGAGAGTACCCCGAGGGATGCCATCTTCCCCTGTTGTGCCAGGTTGGCCTCTATCTCCTGATTTCTAGCCAGTTTTTCGGTCATGTGGTTAAAGGTGCGAGTCAGTTCACCGAGTTCGTCATTGCTGTTGATCTGCATCTGTTCGTGGATATGACCGGACCTTACCCGCCGGATCACCTGCGTCATGTGTTTGATGGGGTTGGTGAGCACTTTTGAAGCATAGCTAATCAAAATAATACATACCAGACAGGCCAGCACCGTTGCCAAGCAGGTTACCTTCATGGTGTTCCAACTGATGGTGTTTGCCGCCTGATAGAACTCATCTTCGTAGCAGCCAACCCCGATAATCCAGTCCCATGGCTGGAAATAGATATAGCGAACGATTTTCATACGACTTTTACCGTCGGTGTTGTTGCTCCACGGATAGCGAATCCAGCCCTGTTTTTTATCGCACATCTCCTTAATGAAAGCATGACCATTGTTATCGCGGATGTCGTACAGGTTTTTCCCCTCATCTCCGGGGTGGAGAGTGAAGGTGCCATCACTGGTCATGCAGAAAATGTAGCCGGTTTTACCCACTTGCTTGCTTTTTATCTTATCCTTTAGATCTTGCAAGGACTGTTGTTCAAATAATTCGTTAGAATAGCTCTCAGAGGTGTAGCCAGCCGCGGCTATGATCCAGTCCCAGGCGGGAAAATACAGATATGTGGCAAGTTTTTCGCGATAGCCCATTTCACCCAGATCGGTGTTGCGCCAGGGATAATAGATTTGGTGCAGGGTGCCAGCGGTCGAATTGGTGGCAATGTTTACCATCTCGCGGATAAAGTAGTGACCATTTTTGTCGTGTTGTTCAATTATGTTTTCCTGTTCGCTGGCAGGGTGTACCTGGAGTACGCCATCGCTGGTGAGGGCGTATATGTAGCCACTGGTTCCGATACTCACCTTCTTGAGTGTTTTGCGCGCCAGTTTTTGTGCCTGTTCCTGGGTCAGCTTGCCGCTGAGTTGGAGCTTATACTCAGTGGTTACGATATTGTTAGCCATCTGCACCAGAGTTTTTAGCTCGGTGATGAAATCGTCCTTGCGTTTTTGTTGATATACCTGAAACTGACGGTGATGAGCCTCAAGCATGTGGCGGGTGAAGGTTGCCATATGATCTAGGTCTTCGCGGCTGGCTTGATTTATCCCTTCACGCGCCAAGTTAGACGACGAATAGCCGATCATTCCCCCCATCAACAACAGTGGAATCAAAACCATAGGTAACACAATAACTAGAATTTTGCTGCGGATAGTTAAATTTTTAAATGTTTTGGTAATAAACATAATTGGGTAAATTCGTGGTCAGTGTGATTTGAATAGCCGTGGATAGGGTCAGGCGTGCCGGTTTAATCCTGTTTCTGTTTCGGGTAGGGAAAAAGCGTGGCGATAGTGGCGAATTTCAATAAAGGCTATTTTAAAGGCGCTGACAATGGGAACGCCGATAATCATCCCAATAATACCGTAAATTTTTCCACCCATGATAATGGCTAGAATAACCAGGAGTGGATGCAGATCGGCGACGCGGGAAATCAATATGGGGATCAGAATGAAATTATCCAAAATCACTTGGGCGACAAGGACGTACAGGATAACTATCCACCAGAATTGCCCCCCTATTCCCAGGTCGACGACAGCTATTATGATGCCAGGTATCATGCCGACCAAGGGTCCTATGTAGGGGATGAGGTTGGTTGTCCCAGCAAATAGCCCTAACAGGGGCGCATAGCGGATATCTGTAAAATGCAGGCCGATGGTGATGGTGATGCCGATGATGATCGCTTCGATAACTCGTCCGCGCACAAATCTCGATGTTTGGCGGCTGATTAAAAACGACAGATCGTGAGCCATCTCAAAATAGCGGTTGGGGCTGAGGGAGATCAAGTTGCGCATAATGCTGTTGCCGTCGCGCAAAAAGAAAAATGAGAATATTGGTACCAGCACCATGAATCCACCGATTTTTAATGCCGATTTTGGTGTTTCCACTAGTACGTAGGATAACATCTCTTTAGCGGCGCTTTGGGCATAACCGGTGAGATCGTAGTGTTCCAGAAATGGAAGCCGTTGTTGCCAGGAGCTTTGCGCTTCGCCGATGTAGTTTAAAAAGCGAGAGGTATAGCGGGGGAAGTCAGTTAGCAGCGAACTCCACATGTTTTGCACGTACGGAATTACCCAGCTGGCGGTTAAGGAGAACAGTGCCAGTATTAGAAAAAAAACACTGAAGATTGCGCGGGTACGGGTGATGTTACGTTTTTCCAATGCTCCCACTATGGGATCAAGGAGGAAGGAAGCAACAAGAGCCAGCAGCAGGGGGACAAACATCTCTGAAGCGGCGTAACGCAGTACGTTGGTTATGTTGGAAGCAGACGAAAATATCGCCAGTCCACTGGCTATGGCTGCTGTCATGGTCAGATAAAAAAGCAAAAAATGAGCCTTGCTTATATTCATAGTGAATCACCGCAGGTTGAATTTTCGAGATCGTGATTTATCTGTTCCAGGGCTGTTATTTCAATGGTTGCCCGCTGAAGCTGTTCACTGATCCCTTTGATCAGACCGAGGAGAATTCGGCAGGCTATTTCCGGGTGTTTCGTGGTGATTTCCAGTAGATCGGAACGAAATAGTCCTAGCAGCTCTGTTGCTTCGTTGGTGCGGGCTGAAAAGGTGCGCGGAGCAGGTGCGGCCAATGTTGTTTTACCAAAAATTTCCCCTGAGCCAAGAATCGCCATCTCCTGTTCTTCGTT
>NBLX01000106.1 GCA_002084705.1 Desulfobacteraceae bacterium 4572_35.1 | reverse complement strand
GGCTTCACCTGTTTGAGGGTTCTTGCCTACACGAGCCGCACGATCACCAACACTAAAAGTACCAAAACCAACCATGGCTATTTTTTCACCTTGCTGAAGACCAGTAGTCACCGTATCAACAAAAGCCTTAAGCGCTTTCTCCGCCTCAGCTCTATTCAATTCAGCTTTTTCTGCAATAGCATGTTTGGAAAATATTGCGTCGTTATAGACGCGCAAGTTATAGCAAATATCAATAATGAGCACAAGCGCTAAACACGCAGCACCATGCTTTTATAAATTTATAATAATAAATAAAAACCATCTTCATGCCCCTAGAGAAGCATTCACAGCAAGGCTTGTGCCAACACTTCATCCATATGTCCAACACAGACAATTTCTAGCTCTTTTATTAAATATGCTGGAATTTCATCCAGTTGACGCTTGTTTTCTGCTGGGATCAAAATACGCCCTAACCCCGCTCGACGTGCTGCCAGAATCTTCTCCTTCAAGCCACCAATTGGCAACACCTCACCACGCAAATTGATCTCACCGGTCATCCCCAACGCGCTATCGACGAGTCTGCCGGTTAATGCTGAAGCCAGGGCTGTCGCAATGGTTATTCCGGCAGAAGGTCCATCCTTTGGGATTGCACCCTCTGGCACGTGAATATGGAGATCTACGTTGCGATAAAAGTCCTCTTCCAGACCTAACTCTTCCCAGCGCGAACGAACGTAGGAGAATGCCGCCTGAGCCGACTCCTGCATCACCTCGCCCAGTTTGCCTGTAATGTTTAACTTACCCTGCCCAACAAGCTTTAAAACTTCTATCATCAAAATTTCGCCGCCGGCGGCAGTCCACGCCAAACCGGTAGCTACGCCACAAAGGGAGCTCTGATCTTTTTTCCCATGGCTATAAACAGGAGCCGATAAATATTTGTGCACCTGGGCTACACCAACACGCCAACTCTTTTTATCATCATTTACAACCATCTGACGCGCTATTTTACGGCATATGGCGGCTATACGACGCTCCAAATCACGGACACCAGACTCCCGAGTGTAACGACGGATTATCTCCGTTAGAGCACCTTGAGTAAAAACAACCTGCTCAGCAGTTAAACCGTGCTCAATTAACTGTTTATCCAAAAGGTGATTCCGAGCTATCTGCACCTTCTCCTCTTCACAATAACCCTCCAATTGAACTATTTCCATCCGATCGAGTAGCGGTGCCGGAATATCCTGTAACGAATTTGCCGTAGTAACAAACATCACATGAGATAGGTCGTAGTCGAGATCAAGAAAATGATCGCCAAAGGTTCTGTTTTGCTCCGGATCTAGCACTTCCAACAATGCCGCCGATGGATCACCACGAAAATCTGTGGCCATCTTATCGATTTCATCAAGCAAAAATACCGGATTACGCACACCAACCTTCTTCATGCTCTGAATGATTTTTCCCGGCATGGCTCCTATATAGGTGCGTCGATGTCCACGAATTTCTGCTTCGTCTCGAACACCACCTAAAGAGATACGAACGAATTTTCGATTTACGGCATGGGCAATAGATCTGCCAAGAGAGGTCTTGCCAACGCCGGGAGGACCGACAAGGCACAGTATCGGTCCCTTGATCTTCTTTACCAATGTCTGCACGGCCAGATGTTCCAGGATTCTTTCTTTAACTTTTTCCAGCCCATAATGATCAGCATTGAGAATATTTTCTGAATGCTCTAAATCGGCACTGTCACGCGTTGATTTTTGCCATGGCAAATCCAGCAACCAATCGATGTAGTTGCGTACCACCGTTGCCTCAGCTGACATTGGTGACATCATCTTCAACTTACGCAACTCGGTTTCAACCTTATTGGTCGCCTCACGCGACATTTTTTTCTTGGCAATTTTCTCTTCTATATCTTTTAGTTCTTGCTTAAAATCGTCTTTATCGCCAAGCTCTTTCTGAATAGCACGCATCTGTTCATTGAGATAATACTCTTTTTGAGTACGCTCCATCTGACTTTTCACACGTTTTCGAATCTTGCGTTCTATCTTTAGAATCTCAACTTCGCGCTCCATCAACTCCAGCAATGTTTCCAGGCGAGCTGATATGTCAACGAGTTCAAGTATCTCCTGTTTTTCATCTACCCGCAAACTCAAGTGAGCAGCCACGGTGTCTGCCAACAAACCAGATACTGTTATATTCTCTACGGCAGAAACTACTTCAGATGGCACCTTGCGGCTCAGAGCAACATACGACTTGAACATCGAACGAACACTGCGCACCAACGCCTCTGACTCCAACGAACCAGCGCGAACTTCCTCGATTCGTTGATAAGTTACTGCGATATAATCTTCCTGCTCTATGAGTTCATCAACCTGGGCACGGCACTGTCCCTCGACAAGTAATTTCACCGTTCCATCAGGCAATTTCAGCAATTGTGATATCTTGGCAATAGTGCCAACAGGATAAATATCATCCTGCTCTGGCTCATCAATTTCAGAATCATTTTGCGCCACCAAAAAGATCAGTCGTTCTCCCTCCATTGCCACATCGAGTGCTCGAATAGAAGCTGGTCGACCAACAAACAGGGGAGTAACCATTTCGGGAAAAATTACGATATCACGCAAAGGGAGCAGAGGTATCGCCCCTGCTCCCTTGATCACTTCTTCAATTTCTTCCAACGCGTGGGTCATATATAAAACCTTTAGGCAGATTCAGCACAATCATACATAATGCGTGGCGAATTTTTTTTCAGGATGACATCTTCACTTATCACAACCTCTTTGACATGATCTTGAGACGGAACGGTATACATCACATCCAGCATGGATTCTTCGATAATAGAACGCAGGCCACGGGCACCGGTCTTGCGGCGTGCCGCTTCTTTAGCGATAGCAACCAGAGCATCGTCAGTAAACTTAAGCATCACATCTTCAAGTTCAAGCAATTTCTGATATTGGCGTACCAAGGCATTCTTTGGTTCTTTGAGTATGCGTACCAGCGCCTCTTCATCCAACTCTTCTAGCGTAGCTATAACCGGCAAACGTCCAATAAATTCCGGTATCAAACCATACTTGAGCAAATCACCCGGCTCAACATCTCTCAACAAAGCGCCGAGTGTCTCCTGGCTGGGCAAAGGAATTTCTGCGCCGAAGCCCATTGTTTTTTTACCTATACGCTGCTTAATTACATCCTCCAGACCAGAGAATGCACCACCACAGATAATCAGAATATTTGTGGTATCTACCTTTATAAAATCCTGTTGCGGATGTTTTCTCCCACCCTTCGGTGGTACACTCGCCGTAGTTCCTTCAATAATTTTCAACAGCGCCTGCTGGACACCTTCGCCAGACACATCACGGGTAATTGACGGTGATTCACTCTTGCGGGCAATTTTGTCAATTTCATCAATGTAAATGATACCACGCTGTGCTTTTTCAACATCATAGTCAGCAGCCTGCACCAACGCCAAGATAATATTCTCGACATCTTCACCGACATAACCTGCTTCGGTCAGGTTGGTAGCATCAGCCATAGCAAAAGGAACATTAAGCACTCGCGCCAGGGTTTGCGCCAACAAAGTCTTGCCGCTACCAGTTGGTCCCAGCAACAAAATATTGCTCTTCTGAATTTCTACATCATCAACCTTAGCTGCACAACGAACCCGTTTGTAATGGTTGTAAACAGCAACGGACAACACTTTTTTTGCCTGGTTTTGTCCAATTACATAGTCATCCAAAGTGGCACAAATTTCCTGAGGGGTGGGCAATGGTACTGCCTCACCGGCAGGTTCATCAGTCAGTTCCTCCGCAATTATTTCATCGCACAGCTCAATACATTCATTACAAATATATACCGATGGTCCAGCGATAAGTTTCTTTACTTCCGCCTGTGTTTTTCCACAAAATGAACACGTTAAATCCGTAGACTGGTCGTCAGTGTGATCCATAAAATCTCCTCCGCTTAAACCTGATCCCGGGTTACAACCTTATCAATCAAGCCATACTTCTGTGCTGCTTCAGCACCCATGAAAAAATCGCGCTCAGTATCTGCCGCTATTGTTTCAATATCCTGCCCAGTGTGCTGCGCCAGCATTCTATTTAAGTCCTCGCGCATACGCAAAATTTCCTGAGCATGTATACTTATGTCAGAAGCCTGGCCCTGAAAACCACCTAGTGGTTGATGAATCATAATGCGAGAATTAGGCAACACAAATCGCTTGCCTGGTTCGCCTGCTGCCAATAGCACCGCCCCCATGCTAGCAGCCTGACCAACGCAGATCGTTGAAACAGGTGCCTTAATATATTGCATGGTATCGTAAATCGCCAGTCCAGCAGTCACAACTCCACCTGGTGAATTAATATACAAATGGATATCTTTTTCCGGATCTTCTGACTCTAAAAACAACAGTTGAGCGACAATCAAATTAGATATTTGATCATCGACACCGCCACCGAGAAATATGATACGGTCCTTCAGTAGCCGTGAGTATATATCATACGAACGTTCACCACGCCCGCTCTGTTCGACAACTATCGGGACAAAACTCATCTTTTACTCCTGCTCTTGCGCTTCAGATTGCTCATCAGCACCTTCTTCTTTTTTCGCTGCCAGATCCTCTTTCGAGATATCATTTATGTTGGATTGACCGAGAAGATAGGTGATAACTTTCTCCTCTTCGATCTGAGCAAGAAGATTTTTACGCGCATCTTCTGCAGCATAATATTTCTTCACTTCGTCCAACGGGGCATTGGCCATAGTCGCGATCTCTTCCAAGCGACCATCGATCTCTGACTCATCAACGGAGATATTTTCCTGTTTGCCAACAGCTTCCAAGATCAAACTGCCCTGAATTTGCTTAATAGCAGTTTCACGGTACACATCCCGGAACGACTCGTCGTTCATACCCATCATCTCAAGGGTCATCCCTTGTTGCTTCAAGCGATTGGTGATATTGCGCTTCATAAAATCAAGCTGGCGACCGATCATTGTTTCCGGAACCTCAATCTCATTGTTGTCAACCAGAGCAGTCATCAGACGCTCCTTCAACTCCTCTTCAATGCGGCTCTCTTCTTGATCCTTATATCCATCTGCAACTTTTTGCCGCAAATCTTCTACAGACTCTCCACCAAGCTCTTTAGCTAACTCGTCGTTAAGTTCAGCACACACTTTGACCTTAATCTCACGTATCTTAACTTTAAAAACAGCTTCCTTACCCGCAAGATCATCATTGCCATACTCTTCTGGGAAAGTTACAGTAATCTCTTTTTCATCACCACGATTCATCCCAACCAACTGTTCTTCGAAGCCGGGAATAAAACTACCGGAGCCCAGTTCCAACACATGTTCCTGTGCGGCACCGCCGGCAAAAGCTTCACCATCGAGAAAACCTTCAAAATCGATGGTTACAAAATCACCATTTTGGACATCATCACGCTCAGCAACTTCCTGCGAATCACGAGCAGATGTCATCTCACAAATCCGATCCTCAACAACCTGATCATCGAGTGCCAGAATTTCTTTATCTAAATCGAATCCAGTATAGTTTTGTAGCTCCACCTCTGGTTTGACCTCAACGTGAGCTTCAAAAGTAAAAGACTTCCCCCTAGTTAACGTTTCAGTTGCCTCAATTTTTGGTTCGCAGATAGCCTGAACGTCGTTATCAACCAACGCTTTATAGTATGACTCATTGATCAATTTACCGACAACTTCTCGCTCCATCTGTTCAGCATAATACTGCTCAACAACGTTCATAGGGACCTTGCCCTGACGGAAACCTTTAACTTTGGCGTTTTTAGCTATTTTTTTATATGCCTTGGTAATTTCATCAGAAACATAATCTGCACTAACTTCAACACTGATTTTCTTTTTTACCGGGCTAATGTCTTCAACCTGAACGTCCATACTGAATAACCTCACTTGAAAATTTAATAAATCAGACAAACCGATATTCGGTAATTGATAAACACAAGGCAGAACAAAACAGGGGCACGAATGCCCCTGTTATTGCTTGGTGCGAGAGGGGAGACTCGAACTCCCACGGTTGCCCGCTGGATCCTAAATCCAGTGCGTCTGCCAATTCCGCCACTCTCGCAAATCCTATAAGATCTCAAAACCGAAAAGCTATGAGAATATATGTCATTAACCAGACACTGTTGCCACAAACAATCTACGTAGCTCACTAAACAGAAACTACACAGAGACATACAGCGCATACAAAAATGGGGTGAGTGAAGGGAGTTGAACCCTCGACAACCGGAGTCACAATCCGGCGCTCTACCAACTGAGCTACACCCACCACAATCTTAATCTGTTGATACAAAATTAATTAGTACCTATAT
>NBLX01000017.1 GCA_002084705.1 Desulfobacteraceae bacterium 4572_35.1 | reverse complement strand
GAGATGTACTGAATAGTTGTGTTGTGTAATTTTAATCATTTGTTTATGTGTGGTGTGAAATGTCTGATTATCGTTCAGCTAAATCTGTAAAAGGTCGCAATATGGCGGGTGCTCGTGCTCTGTGGCAGGCAACCGGGGTTAAGAGCTCAGATTTTGGTAAGCCCATTATTGCAGTTGTTAATTCATTTACCCAATTTGTTCCTGGTCATGTGCATTTAAAAGAGATGGGGCAACTGGTAGCCGCAGAGATTGAGGCTCAAGGTGGGATTGCTAAAGAGTTCAATACTATGGCTATTTGTGATGGTATCGCAATGGGACACAATGGGATGCTTTACAGTCTGCCATCGCGTGAATTGATAGCCGATACCGTAGAATATATGGCCAATGCTCACTGTGTAGATGCTTTAGTGTGTATCACTAACTGTGACAAGATAACCCCGGGGATGTTGATGGCTGCAATGCGACTTAACATTCCTACTATTGTTGTTTCTGGTGGACCTATGGAGGCTGGTCACACGCTAATAGACGGTAAAGATGTTGCTCTGGATCTTGTTGATGCCATGGTTGTTGCGGCTGATCCGGAGAAGAGCGATGATGTTGTTCAGGCCTATGAAGATAAATCTTGTCCAACCTGCGGTTCCTGCTCGGGGATGTTTACCGCTAATTCGATGAATTGTTTGACCGAGGCTTTAGGGATGGGTTTGCCGGGAAATGGCAGTTTGTTGGCCACCCATGCTTATCGTAAGGAGTTATTTGTTGAAGCAGGTCAAAGTATTGTTGCGTTGACCAAACGTTATTATGAGCAAGGCGATGAAAAGGTTCTCCCCCGTTCGATAGCAACTAAGGGCGCCTTTGAAAATGCGATGCGCTTAGATATTGCGATGGGAGGGTCAACTAATACCGTATTGCACTTATTGGCTATCGCCCATGAGGCCGGTGTGGATTTTTCTATGCAGGATATAAACAGCTTGTCACTGTCGACACCTAACTTGTGCAAAGTTGCTCCGGCGGTACAGCATTATCATATGGAAGATGTGCATCGTGCTGGAGGTATTTTTGCCATTTTAGCTGAACTGGATAGGGCTGGATTGATCCAGCGAAATATACCAACAGTGCATAGCTCCAGTATGGGTAGCGCTATCGAACAATGGGATGTCATGACAACGGCAGACTCGCAGGTTAAACAACGCTATCTTGCGGCTCCGGGGCGGAAGAATTGTCTACAGGCTTTTGCCCAGTCCGAGTTATGGGATGATCTTGATCTGGATCGTAAATATGGTTGTATCCGCTCTAAAGAGTTTGCCTATAGTCAGGATGGTGGACTCGCTGTGCTGTATGGAAATCTGGCGCCGGATGGATCAATTGTTAAAACGGCTGGTGTAGATGAGTCGGTTTGGACTTTTACCGGTCCAGCACGAATTTTTGAAAGTCAGGAAGAGGCAATTGATGGCATTCTTGGTGATCAGGTACAACCTGGTGATGTGGTCATTATTCGTTACGAAGGACCTAAAGGTGGCCCTGGAATGCAGGAGATGTTATATCCGACCAGTTATTTAAAATCAAAGGGGTTGGGGAAAAGTTGTGCTCTTATTACCGACGGTCGTTTTTCCGGAGGTACTTCCGGTTTGTCTATCGGTCATGTGTCTCCAGAGTCAGCTGAAGGAGGTCCTATGGCATTGGTAGAAAATGGGGATCTGATTGAGATCGATATTCCAAAAAGGGTGTTACGTGTTGATGTTAGTGACGATGTTCTCAACTTGCGGCGTGAGCAGATGCTTAATCGGGGTGAAAATGCGTGGCAACCGCAACAGCGCCAGCGGCAGGTGAGTATTGCGTTGCAAAGTTATGCGGCCATGACCACCAGTGCAGCTCGTGGGGCAATCCGTGATCTTGGTCAATTAAATAATAAGTGATATTGAGAGTTAACATAGATTTAGTAAATCCAGTAATGGCACTGGAGGAGGGGGAAATAGCGTGAAGAAAACTGGGTCACAAATTTTACTTGAATGTCTGCGCTTGGAAGGGGTTGAAACGGTTTTTGGTTATCCTGGAGGAACGGTAATCAATATTTATGATGATTTAATGGACTCACCGATAACCCATGTGTTGAATCGTCATGAACAAGCTGCTGTTCATGCTGCTGACGCTTATTCCCGTGTTACCGGTAAGGTTGGGGTGGCTATAGCAACCAGTGGCCCTGGGGCAACAAATACTGTTACCGGTATTGCTACGGCTTATATGGATTCAATTCCGATGGTTATCATAAGCGGACAGGTGCCTACACCGTTGATTGGTAATGACGCTTTTCAGGAAGCGGATATGATTGGAATTACCCGACCGGTGACCAAGCATAATTATCTGGTACGTGACGTAAAAGACTTAGCCCGTATCATGAAGCAGGCGTTTTATATCGCTCGAACTGGTCGTCCTGGCCCAGTGTTGGTTGATCTGCCTAAAGATGTGCAGATGGATAGCGCTATTTTTGATTATCCAGAAACTGTAGAGTTGCGTGGTTATAAACCAACGGTATCAGCAAATCCACGTCAATTGAATAAAGCTATAAGTATGATACTCGCCGCGCGTAAACCGGTTATCTATGTAGGTGGTGGAGCAACTTTAGCCGACGTTTCTGATGATTTGCTGACCTTTGCCGAGACTATTCAGGCGCCTGTTACTACCACTTTGATGGCTATGGCGAGTTTCCCACAAACACACGAGTTGTCTGTTGGCATGTTGGGGATGCACGGAACATTTTATGCCAATATGGCGGTTACAGAGTCTGATCTTCTTATTACGTTAGGCGCTCGTTTTGATGATCGGGTAACAGGTAAAATTGCTACCTTCGCGCCTCACGCAAAAATCATTCATGTCGACGTGGACCCTACTTCAATTAAGAAGAATGTTAGAGTAGATTTGCCATTAGTTGGCATGTTGCAGGATGTGTTGCCGCGCTTGAATGAGGGGTTGTTGAAACATGCTGATGAAGTGCAGGAAGTGGTTGCGGCGACGGTTGGCTGGCGTGAGCAGATCGTTAAATGGAAAGAGCAGCATCCCATGGCGTATAAACAGACCAAGTCGACCATAAAACCGCAATATGTCATCGAAAAATTGCGTGAATTGTGTGATGAAGATGCTATTGTTGCCACTGAAGTTGGTCAACATCAGATGTGGACAGCTCAGTTTTTCGATTTTATCAAACCGCGTACATTTGTAACATCCGGCGGTTTGGGGACAATGGGTTTTGGTTTGCCGGCAGCTCTTGGAGCCCAGGCGGCATTTCCTGAACGACAGGTTATTGATATTTCTGGTGATGGTTCATTTCAGATGAATTCCCAAGAGTTGGCAACTTTGGTTCAGTACCGTTTGCCGGTTAAAATTGTAATCCTTAACAACAATTTTCTTGGCATGGTGCGACAATGGCAGCAGCTGTTTTTTGATAAACGTTACAGCCAGACCTGTATGGAATTGCCGATTGATTTTGTGAAGCTTGCGGAAGCATATGGCGCAACGGGAATGCGCGCTACAAAAACCGAAGAAGTTGAAGAGATGATTAAAAAAGGGTTAGCTACTCCTGGACCAGTTATTATGGAATTTAAAGTTGCGAGGGAGGAGAATGTTTTGCCTATGGTTCCTGCTGGCGCTGGTCTCAATGAAATGGTATTGGCATCGTAGTTTTGCTATTGAACTTTTCAGGTCTTAACAGGAAATTTAAGTTAAGGTGGAACTTGTGATAGTGAGCTTTGCCGGTTCTACCGTTAAGGAGATAGTTGCATGAAGCACACAATAACCGTGTTAGTAGAGAATGAATTTGGCGTGTTACCGCGTGTTTCCGGGTTGTTTTCCGGTCGTGGTTTTAATATTGATAGTTTGTCCGTAGCTCCAACTCTTGATCCAAGTATTTCCAGGATGACCATTGTAACTACTGGTGATCAGAAGATATTAGAGCAGATAAGCAAACAGTTAAATAAACTGATAGATGTTATTAAAGTTATTGATTTCACAAATCAAAATTATATTGAGCGTGAGATGTTGATGGTCAAGGTATCAGCAGAGGCAGAATCACGGGCGGAAGTTCTGCGGGTGGCTGATATATTCAGAGCGCAGGTGGTGGATGTTACCCCGCGTAGCTATTCGCTGGAAGTAACTGGTACCCCGGAAAAGCTTGATGCTTTTGTTGAATTGTTGCGGCCCTTGGGGTTGAAAGAGTTGGTGCGCTCCGGTCCTATAGTGATTGGACGTGGTCCCAAGGCGTGGCGAAGTGTCGATTGAAATTGTTTTAATCCGGCTGTAAATCTATTTTCTTAAACGTTTATTTGCTCAGGTGGTCTAAATGCGAAATGAAAATCAACCCGTGGCTTTAGAGGGTTATCCTTTTATAGCTTTTTTTGCTTTTGTTACTCTGGTAATGGCTTTGCTGAACTGGAGCTTTTTTACTGTTATATTTTTGGCGTTAACCATTTTTTCGGTTTTTTTCTTTCGTAATCCTGACAGAACCATCCCGCAGGGCGATAATCTGGTGGTATCGCCAGCTGATGGCAAAGTGGTTTTTGCCGACGTGGTACTAGAAGATCGTATGCTAAATCAGGAGATGCTGAAAATAAGTATCTTTATGTCAGTGTTCAACGTTCATGTAAACAGAGTGCCATGTTCAGGAAAGATTATTGATCAGTTTTACAATAAGGGAAAGTTTTTTAATGCTGCCCTCGATAAAGCCAGTTTGGAAAACGAACAAGCAGGTATGTTGTTGGAACTTTCGGGGGGAACGAAAATCATAGTTGTTCAGATTGCAGGTCTTATTGCGCGGCGCATAGTTACCTACCCGGTGATTGGTGACATGATTGAACGCGGTCAACGCTATGGACTCATCCGTTTTGGTTCGCGCTTGGATGTCTATTTGCCAAAGGATGCTGCACTTCAGGTGAAACTTGGCGATCATTGCGTTGCCGGTGAAACCATTCTGGGCAAATTGGTATGAGTATAAATACCAGGGAACGGCGCGAAAATTTGCGGCGGGGAGTATATATTCTCCCTAATCTGGTGACCACCGGTAGTTTATTTGCCGGTTTCTACGGCATTATTGCCAGTATGAATGGTAAATACGATGTCGCAGCGTGGTTTATTCTTGTATCAGCTGTGTTTGATGCATTGGATGGTAAGGTTGCCAGGTTAACTCATACTACCAGCCAATTTGGGGTTGAGTACGATTCCTTGGCAGATTTGGTTTCCTTTGGTGTGGCTCCAGCGGTCTTGATGTACTCGTGGGCACTGCAGCCCTTTGGTAAGCTGGGTTGGCTGGCTGCTTTTCTCTATGTGGTGTGTGGCGCGTTGCGCTTGGCCAGATTTAATGTTCAAGTTGAGACGGTTGAGTCCAAGAACTTTATTGGTTTGCCGATACCGGCTGCTGCAAGTATGGTAGCTGCCTGTGTGTTGCTTTTCTATCATCTTGGTGGTTCGGGAACTATCCGTATGGTTTCCGTATTGTTGTTGATCTACGTGCTGGCGCTGTTGATGGTAAGCAATATAAAATATTATTCGTTTAAAGATCCTGAATTGCTTAAAAAACGTCCTTTTGGCATGCTCGTGCTTGCCGTTGTGCTTATTATTGTTGTTGTGGCTGAGCCAGAGGTTATGTTTTTTCTTATGTTTTTAAGCTATAGCTTGTTTAGCCCGATTAGAGAAGGTCTTCTATTTGTGCGTCGACGGCGCGAGGGTAAAGTTTTGTCAGACTGAACTTATTCTGATGTGGATAAAAAAAGTTATAGATTGTCGGTTTATACATCTGTTTTATTGACTTAATATAAATATTGGTGTTTATTGAACCAAAGTTTTTAAAAGCGTTGAAGAGGAGTAGTACACTCTGATCCTGTTACAGAGAGCTGGCGGTTGGTGCAAGTCAGTACAGGAAAAAGTGGAACTCGCCTTGGAGCTGTGTCGGTGAAGGTTGTTGCTCTAGCTGATGTCGTGAACCTGCGTGAATGGTTGTTGAGGGTTCTGTATGATTGTTTGCAGAACTGAAACAGGGTGGTACCGCGGAGCATATAAGCTTTCGCCCCTGATTACAGGGGGTGGAAGCTTTTTTATTTTGTGCCGGATTATTTCTGTTCTTTTGTGTGTGGCAGAAGAGAAGTTCGGTCAGTTTGATGAAAGGGGGTGGGGTTGTGGAATCTGACCTAGGTGATTTAGCTTTGTTGCAGCGAAACAAAAGTGATGTGATAAACTGTATGGCAGTGTCAAACTCTGCCCTTGATAATCAAACAAATTCAGGAGGAACAGATGGCTGAGAACAAGAAAGTAATTATCTTCGATACAACTTTACGTGATGGTGAACAATCTCCAGGTGCTAGTATGACCATGGATGAGAAATTGCGCATTGCCAGCCAGTTGGAAAAAATGAACGTAGATGTTATTGAAGCGGGTTTTCCGATAGCCTCTGTCGGCGATTTTGAGGCGGTAAAAAAAATAGCTCAGGTTATTAAAGGGCCACAGATAGCTGGGTTGGCTCGTGCCAGTGATCAGGATATCGACAGAGCTTGGGAAGCTCTGAAATATGCTGGAGATCGTGGTCGAATTCATACTTTTATCGCCACCAGTGATATCCATATGCAGCACAAGTTGAAAATGACTGAAGATGAAGTTGTTGAAGCTGCTGTCCATGCGGTAAAACGTGCGGCTGGGTATACCCCAAATGTAGAATTTTCTGCAGAGGATGCTGTGCGGACGCGCTTGCCATTTCTGGCTCGCGTTGTAGAAGCTGTTATAGATGCTGGAGCGTCCACAGTTAATATCCCTGATACGGTTGGGTATACAATGCCGCAGGAATATTTCGATATCATCTCCTATTTGAAAAAAAATGTTCCTAACATAGATAAAGCAGTTATCTCTGTTCACTGCCATAACGATCTGGGTTTGTCTGTGGCGAACTCACTGGCGGCAATAAGAGCTGGTGCTGGTCAGGTTGAGTGTACAATCAATGGAATTGGTGAGCGTGCCGGAAATTGCTCGTTGGAAGAGATAGTCATGGGTTTGCGTACCCGTCAGGATATCATGCCGTATACTACTGATGTGGTGACTGAACATATCTATGCGACCAGTAGACTGTTGACCACAATTACCGGGATTGTTGTTCAGCCCAATAAAGCTATTGTTGGAGCTAACGCCTTTGCCCATGAAGCCGGGATTCATCAACACGGGGTGTTGATGGAGAAAAGTACCTACGAAATTATGACCCCAGAATCTATTGGCTTGAATCAGAATAAACTGGTTTTGGGTAAACACTCAGGAAAGCATGCATTCAATTTGCGTTTGAAAGAGTTGGGTTATGACTTATCTGACGATGATATGAAAAAGGCATTTGTCCGCTTTAAGTCTTTGGCAGATATTAAAAAAGAGATATTTGACGAAGATTTGGACGCTATCGTAGCTGACGAGATAATCCGGGTGCCGGAATTATATAAACTGATGGAAATTAGTGTCCATTCCGGATCTTTTGCTGCCCCAACTGCTACGGTAGAGATGGAAGTTGAAGGTGAGATTAAAAAGATTGCGGTAATGGGGGACGGCCCTGTTGATGCAACCTTCCAGGCGATTAAACAATTGACTGGCACCAGCGCGCATCTGTTGCAGTTTTCAGTTGGTGCTATAACTGGTGGTACAGATGCTCAGGGTGAGTGTACTGTTCGACTCGAGTCGGACGGGAGAGAGCAGTTAGGGCAGGGTGCGCATCCAGATATTATTGTCTCTGCTGCTAAAGCTTATATAAATGCGTTGAATAAAATTGCTTCTCTGCACAAAAAAACGGCGGTAAATGTATAATTTGTCGGCTAACGAAGAAAGATTGAAAGTTAGTGTGTTTATGTTGAAATAAAGACAAAACGGGATGCTGTTCAGGCGTCCCGTTTTGTTGTATGGTGTGCGTCTGAAAAATTATTATTTTAAAGCTCTGGTCTGTTGTGGAGTATTAAAGGGAGAGATTTATGGGGAAAACTATTGCGGAAAAAATATTTGAGAGCCATCTGCGTGATGAGCCTTTTGAGGGAACTAAGGTGCTTGCCCTCGATCGCGTTCTTTGCCATGAGATAACTACTCCGGTGGCTATAGCCGACTTGGAGTGGCGTGGAAAAGATCGTGTGTTTGACAAAAGTAAGATTAAAGCTGTTATCGATCACGTTACCCCCTCAAAGGACAGTAAGACAGCTCTGCAGGCGAAGATGTTGCGTGATTGGGCGCGTCGTCATGAGTTGAAAGACTTTTTTGATGTGGGTCACAACGGTGTATGTCACGCGCTGTTCCCCGAAAAAGGCTATATACACCCCGGTTTTACCGTTATTATGGGTGACAGCCATACCTGTACCCATGGTGCATTTGGTGCGTTTGCCGCCGGTGTTGGTACAACTGATCTCGAAGTGGGAATTCTGAAGGGTGTTTGTGCTTTTCGTGAACCGGCAACGATTAGAATTAACTTAAATGGTGATCTCCCACAAGGGGTATATGCCAAGGACGTGATTCTATTCGTGATCGGTCAACTAGGTGTTAACGGCGCCACCGACCATGTTATTGAATTTGCCGGTGATGTTGTTGAAAAGATGAGCATGGAAGCCCGTATGACTTTGTGTAATATGGCCATTGAAGCTGGTGGTACCTGCGGTATATGCATGCCGGATCAGGTAACTGTAGATTACCTGTGGCCATTTATCCAGGATCAATATCAGTCAAAGGATGCGGCATTGGAGGATTACCAAAAATGGCAGTCTGATGTTGATGCCAACTATGCAAAAGTGCTGGATTTTGATCTGTCAAGTTTGGAGCCTCATGTAACTTTCGATTATAAACCCGACTGTGTTAAACCGGTGGCAGAGATGGCAGGTGCTCCGGTAGATCAGATTTATATCGGCACCTGTACCAACGGTCGTATCGAAGATTTGCGTGTAGCAGCGGCTATTTTGAAAGGGCGGAAAATTGCCGACAGTGTCCGTGGCATAGTTTCACCAGCCACTCCAAAGATATTTAGTCAGGCTTTGAATGAAGGTATTATCCAGATTTTTATGGAAGCTGGATTTTGTGTGACCAATCCAACCTGCGGTGCTTGTCTGGGGATGAGCAATGGCGTTTTATCTGAAGGTGAGGTTTGCGCTTCCACCAGTAATCGTAATTTTAATGGTCGTATGGGTAAAGGTGGGATGGTGCATTTGATGAGCCCTGCCACAGCCGCTGCAACAGCGGTTGCCGGAGTTATTACTGACGCCAGAGCGCTGTAAACATTTAGAGAGGAGATCGCAAAGATGCAAAAACTTTTTAAAGGTGCGACTATCTTTCTGGATCGTTCCGATATTAATACCGATGAAATTATCCCAGCAAAATATTTAACTGAGGTTACTAAAGAAGCGTTGCAGCCTTATATGCTCGAAGATTTGAAGTTAGATGGGTTTGACCCCCAAGGGGAGGCGTTGGCCAATGCCAGAGTTGTGGTCTCGCGACAGAATTTTGGTTGTGGTTCTTCACGTGAGCACGCACCATGGGTTTTTGAGGTCAATGGAGTACATACTATAATTGCTGAAAGTTATGCTCGAATTTTCCGGCAAAACATGTTCAATGGTGGGATGCTTGCTATTGAATTGCCAAAAAGTGATATTGATAAATTGTTTGCTATGTCGCAACTCGGAGAAGTAGTCATTGATGTTGATGTAGACGGACAAAAAATAGCGGCCACTGTCGCTGGTGAAACAACCAATTTTAACTTTGATATTTCTGAGTTTGATAAAGCGCTGGTTAACGCTGGTGGCTGGGTTGAGTTTGCCGATGAGCGTTATTAATTGCATACGTGGGTTGTGTGGTAATAATTAGAGTGGCAGAACTTTGACAAAAAGGGTCGGTATTTACCGACCCTTTTTGGATATAATTAAAGTTTGTGTCGGCATGTGTGCCAATTGTGGCACATGCTATGTGCTCAAAATGGCACGCTATTTATTGTCGTATGGATTTACCCGGTAAAAAAATTGACATTTTGTCGAGCTGATTTCTATAGTGCCATTGAGCTGGCGCTGCCAGGAGATTTAGTGTCGGTGTGATCACTTAAGGAAACAGTGAATTTTCTTTTGATATGTTTGAGGAGGGGTTAGATGGCTGAAAAAAGTTTTAAGGTTGCGGTATTGCCCGGTGACGGGATTGGACCTGAGGTTATGACAGAAGCTCTCAAGGTACTAGCCGCCATAGAGGATAAATATTCGGTCAGTTTTGATAAGACTATGGCTAATGTTGGTGGTGCAGGTATCGATAAAGAGGGTAAGGCGCTACCGGAAACCACCATAGATATCTGCAAATCATCTGATGCTATTTTGTTTGGCAGTGTTGGTGGTCCGAAATGGGAAACTCTTCCTCCCGATGAGCAACCGGAGCGCGGTGCGTTGTTGCCATTGCGTAAAATTTTTGGTCTGTTTTGTAATCTGCGCCCAGCAATTATTTTCCCGGCTCTAACGGGTAGCTCTTCACTTAAAGAGAGTGTTATTGAAGGCGGCTTCAATATTTTGGTAGTGCGGGAATTGACCGGTGGAATCTATTTTTCCGAGCCTAAAGGGATAGAAGAGGTTGATGGTGTGCGTCGTGGTTTCGATACCATGCTCTATACCGAGCCGGAAATTGAGCGGATAACCCGTGTTGCTTTCGATGTGGCGCGTAAGCGGGGCAACAAAGTATGTAGTATCGACAAGGCTAATGTTTTGTCAACTTCGGTAGTCTGGCGTGATGTGGTTGTGCTCTCGGATGAGGCGGCAATGTTGACTGGCTCTTTGGGGATGTTGCCATCTGCCTCATTGGCTGAAGGTAGCTTCGGGATGTACGAGCCATCAGGGGGAAGCGCACCAGATATCGCTGGTCAGGGGATCGCTAATCCCATCGCGCAGATTCTTTCGGCGGCCATGATGTTGCGCTATTCGTTCTCTATGAATGATGCCGCTGATGCGGTTGAAGCTGCGGTAGAGAAGGTTCTTACCGATGGTTATCGTACTGGTGATATCTATCAGGGCACGGACAGTGAAAAGAAGGTTAACACTTGTGAAATGGGTGATGCGATAGTCGCAGCACTGTAATTTGTTACAACTGTTAAGCTTGGCAGTTGTATAAATCATAGCTTAATAAAGGAACACAGAGATGAAAGTCGGATTTGTTGGTTGGCGTGGTATGGTTGGTTCAGTTCTGGTGCAACGGATGCAGGAGGAAAATGATTTTGCTGGTATTGAACAGCAATTCCTATCAGGCTGCATCTGGTGCTGGTGCTCCAAATATGCGTGAACTCATCAGTCAGATGGGGGTGTTGCAGAACTCGGTTTCTGGTCTGCTGGCTGATCCTGCTTCAGCGATTCTTGATATAGATAAACAGGTAACCGCCGCCTTGCGTAGCGACGACTTGCCTCATGCCGAGTTTGGTTATGCTCTGGCTGGAAGCGTTTTGCCGTGGATTGATCGTGAGGTTGAAGATGGGCAGAGTCGTGAAGAGTGGAAAGGCTATGCTGAGACCAATAAGATCCTTGCTGTGGAACAGCCAATCCCCGTGGACGGAATCTGTGTCCGCATTGGTTCCATGCGTTGTCACAGTCAAGCGTTGACTATTAAGTTGACCAAAGATGTGCCAATTGAAGAGATTGAACGCTTGATTGCTGAAGATAATCAGTGGGTTAAACTGGTTGCCAATAATAAGGCGGATACTTTGGAGCAACTGACTCCGGCGGCAATTTCCGGAACGTTGAGCGTCCCCGTCGGGCGCGTGCGTAAGATGAAGATGGGGCCACAATATCTGTCGGCGTTTACTTGTGGTGATCAGCTATTGTGGGGAGCAGCTGAACCATTACGGCGCATGTTGAAAGTTTTGCAGGAAAAATAGTTTACTAAAAACAATTAAGTTGTTTGAAAAGAGTGCAGTGTGGCATTGATTTGTCCCGCTGCACTCTTTGTTGTTGAAAGCCTTTTGTTGCAGTTTTTGGAGATAGAGAATAGATGTATAATGTTGCCGTAGTTGGTGCCACCGGTATTGTCGGTCGGCAGATTGTGGAAATTTTAGATGAAAGAGATTTTCCGGTTAAAGTACTGAGCCTGTTTGCTTCACCAGATTCGTTGGGTGAATTTCTGCAATTTGGTGATGAATCGATGCCAGTGCAATTGCTGGAAAAAACAGTATTTGATGCTGTTGATATTGCTTTCTTCTGTGCTGGTGCGACGGTCAGCGCTGAGTATTGTCCAGTTGCTGCTGCCGCTGGTGTTATATGTATCGATTGTTCCGGTTATTGGAGTGATGAGGAGGCGGTGCCTCTGGTGGTTCCAGAGGTTAATCCTGAAGCTGTGGCTGAATTTAAGGCTAAGCGGATAATTGCGAACCCTGATTGTGCAACCATACAGCTTAGTTTGCCCGTGCAGGCGTTAGGTGGTGTCGATGTCGTAGAGCGGGTTGTGGTCTCCACCTATCAGGCGGTATCTGACTGTGGTCAGAAAGGTGTGGATGAATTGCGCCAGCAAAGTGGTGAGTTGCTTAATGGTCGTCCGGCAAAGCAAAAGGAGTTTTCCCATCAAGTTGGTTTTGACTGTATCCCTCAAATTGGCGATTTTCTAGATGATGGTTATACCAGTACTGAGGTGAATCTCGTCAAGCAGATGCATCGATTGTTTGATAAAACTCTGGCCATCACGGCAACTGCGGTAACGGTGCCGATCTTTTATGGTAATTGCCAAAGTGTAAATATTCAAACTAGAGCAAGTATAGATATAAACGAGATATCGGAATTGCTGGATGGATTTACCGGTTTGGAGGTTGTAGATGATTTAACTGCTAAACAGTATCCACTCCCTGTTGATGTGACGGGGCAGGATGGTGTTTATGTTGGACGTTTACGAACTGATTTTTCTGTACAAAATGGTCTGAATTTGTGGAGTGCTTTAGATAATATTCGTAAAGGGGCGGCAACCAATGCGGTGCAGATAGCAGAGTTGGTTGTAGAAAAATATATGTGATTCGATGGCGCGTATCTGTTTGACAATAGAATACGATGGCACCGATTATGGTGGATGGCAGGTCCAGCCTAATGCGGTAACTATTCAGAGCTGTGTTGAAGATGCGCTGGCGCAAATTGTCGGCATTCCATTGCGTATATACTCCTCCGGGCGCACCGATGCCGGGGTCCATGCTTTGGGGATGCGTGCCCATTTCGATGTTGATAATCTGTTGCCGTTATCAGCATACCGTGAGGGACTGAATCGTTATTTGCCAGCAGATATTGCCGTGAGAGATGCGCAGTTGGTCGCTGAAGATTTTCATGCCCGTTTTTCCGCTCGTGGTAAATGGTATCAATATAAAATATACCGTTCGCGAATTCGCTCGCCGCTGTGCTGCCGTACTGCCTGGCAATATGGTGCAACTTTGGACATGGATAAGATGATTGCTGTGGCAAAAATATTTGTTGGTAACCACGATTTTGCTGCCTTCCGTTCAAGCTCGTGTGTTGCCAATACCACGGAGCGGGAAATTTATACATGTGATATCAAAGAGATGGGCGGAATGTTGCTGCTCGATATCCGCGGCAGTGGTTTTTTGAAAAATATGGTGCGGGTTATTGTAGGGACACTGGTTGATGTGGGTTTGGGTAAAATTTCTCTACAAGAGATCAAGGAATTGCTCAGTGGTGGAAAACGCTGTGATGCTGGACGAACAGCACCGGCACATGGCTTGTGCTTGATGGATGTGTGGTATGAGAAAAAATATGTAAAATGCTTGACTGATTGCTAAAGATCAGATATGTTTCGGCACTCTGTGAGCCCCGTAAAGCTAACAGAATTTACATAAACGAGAGGATTGAGATGAGTACGCAAGCAGCAAAAGCATCTGAGGTGAAAAGAGACTGGTTTTTGGTTGACATGGAAGGTAAAGTTCTAGGCCGTGTTGCTACTGAGATTGCCAGAATTCTTCGAGGAAAGCACAAAGCCATTTATACTCCCAGTGTTGATACCGGCGATTATGTTGTTGTTGTCAACGCAGATAAGCTGGTTTTGACAGGTAATAAGCGAGCGGATAAGATGTATTATCATCACACAGGTTTTCCTGGTGGTATCCGTTCAATTAATGCAGAAAAACTGCAAGCTAAAAAACCGGAAGAACTGGTTATTAAGGCTGTGCGCGGTATGCTTCCCAAAAATAAGTTGGGTCGCCAAATGTTGAAAAAATTGAAAGTCTATGCCGGCAGCGAGCATCAGAACGCGGCTCAACAGCCCAAAGTACTCGATATTTAGTTTACTTAAGGAGAATGATTCAAAATGGCTGAACAAAGATATTGCGCCACTGGCAAAAGAAAGACATCAATTGCCCGTGTTTGGATGAAGCCCGGTGCTGGGAATATTACTGTAAATAAGCAGGATTATAACGATTATTTTGGTCGTGAAACATCAAAAATGATTATTAGACAACCATTGGAATTGACTGATAATGTTGGTAAGTTCGATATTTTTGTCAACGTAAATGGTGGTGGACCTTCTGGTCAGGCCGGTGCTGTTAAGCACGGTATAACAAAGGCGCTGCTTGAGTTTGATGGCAGTTTGCGTGGTGTGTTGAAGAAGGCTGGTTTTATTACTCGTGACAGTCGTATTAAAGAGCGTAAGAAGTACGGTCGTGCTGGTGCTCGTCGTAGCTTCCAGTTTTCTAAGCGCTAAAAAATTATTGTACGAGCATGGAATGTTACAAAAAGGGGAGCCGATTGGTTCCCCTTTTTTAGTTTTGTAGGTAATTATTCAGTATGATGAGCACGTAATACTCACATCAAGGGACACATTAATGATCGCGTGCCCAACTGGAGAGGTTCAGAATAATTACGTTTGGAGGTTGTTATGGTAAAGGTTGCTGTTGTTGGAGCTAGTGGTTACGCTGGTCTTGAATTGTTACGTTTGTTGGCACGACATCCTCGGGTAAAAATTACCAGTATCACTTCAAGACAATATGTAAATGAAGATATCTCGGCAGTTTTCCCATCGTTGACAGATGTAGTTTCGCTTCAATGTGATGAGGTCGATGTAAAGAAAATTGCGGCTGATGCAGACGTTGTTTTTACCGCGCTGCCACATAAAACGTCAATGGAGATTGTTCCGGATTTGCTTGGGCTGGGCTGTAAGGTAGTTGATCTGTCCGCAGATTATCGTTTGCAAGATGTTAAAGTCTATGAACAGTGGTATCAACCCCATGCCAATCCTGAACTGTTGTCTGAGGCGGTTTATGGTTTGCCTGAGTTGTTTCGTGAAAATATTGTTAACTCACGCCTTGTTGCTAATCCAGGTTGTTATCCTACAAGTGTAGCTCTGGCTTTGGCTCCTTTGCTTAAACATGAAATTATTGATCACCGTACATTGATTATTGATAGTAAGTCCGGAACGAGTGGTGCCGGGCGTGCCGCTAAGACTGGCAGCTTGTTTTGTGAGGTGAATGAGGGATTTAAGGCGTATAGTGTGGCTAGCCACCGGCATACTCCGGAAATAGAGCAAACCCTGTCAATGGTAGCCAATGATGATGTTGTGGTGAATTTTACTCCCCATTTGTTGCCAGTCAATAGGGGTATTTTATCTACCTGTTATGCTAATTTAATGAATTCGATAGATATCTCATCTATATGTGCCTTATATGAAAAATTTTATATTGATCAGCCATTTGTCAGACTCATGCCTGGTGGTCAATTACCAAATGTTGCATATATCAAGGGTAGTAATTATGCCGATATAGGTTTTGTGGTTGATGATAGAACTCAGCGCATTATTGTGGTTTCTGCTATAGATAATTTAGTAAAAGGTGCTGCTGGGCAGGCGATACAAAATATGAACATCATGTATGGTTTTCCTGAAGCGGTAGGTTTGGATATTGTGCCATTGTTCCCGTAGCTTTTTGGGGGCTGGATTTATGTGGGTCGGAGCTAAGTGAAATAGGCGTGTAGTTTGTAAACTTAATGAGTTAATGTTTGGTGGTGTCATGATTAGGCTGTACACCGTCTGCTGTTTAAGCTATTATTTTTGAATATGTGAGCGGTTTAGCTGGTGTTGCTTCGCTAAAATTTGAGTATCTATGTTGTTAATAGGGGAGGTTAGTTATGTCTGAGGTAGCTAATAGGTCTGATTTGTCTGATCTTAATGTGAAAAATGAGGACACCCAAGAGGGAAAGTATCTTACTTTTCACATGGGCGATGAAGACTATGGTATCGAAATACGTTATGTGACGGAAATTATTGGAATTCAACGTATTACAGATGTGCCTGACATGCCTGGCTTTATCAAAGGGGTTATTAACCTGCGAGGCAAAGTCATTCCGGTAATGGATGTACGTGCTCGCTTTAATTTGCCCGCCCGTGATTATGATGAAAGAACATGTATTATAGTGGTACAGTTGCATACAACCTCTGTTGGATTGGTGGTTGACAAGGTAAATGAGGTTGCAGATATTCCACCGGAAAATATTGAACCGCCACCACGGGCAACTGCCGGTGGTAGTTCAGAATATATTGAGGGGATGGGTAAAATGGGAGATCGTGTTAAAATTCTCCTTAATGTTGGTAAATTGTTGTACGACTCAGAGATGGAGCAACTTGAGCTTTAATATGATTGAGCATTTACATATTAGGGCAATAAGTGAACGATAGATGGGATTTTTAAAATGAGTATTCAAAAAAAAGTTGCTTTAGCGCTGTGTGGCGTTTTGGTAGTCTTGGCCGGGGTGATTTTCGCAGTTGTTTATAATAAAACTTCTGTCTTATTAAATGATCAGGCAAAACATGAGATGGACTTGCTCACTGATGCTGCTCATCAACAGGCAGACAGTGTGTTTCAGAGTTTGGTCATTGGTACAAAAAGTTCTGTTGAAACCGGGGATATGGATCTTTTTGCCGAATTACTTAATGATCTAGTGACAGTGCATAATATCGATGAGTTAGGTCTTAGTTCTCCAGAAGGTAAAATTAATTATTCAAGCAGCACTGGCAAAATCGGGAGTCGTTTGGATGACGATATATATGTTAAAGCACGAAACGAATTGAGTGGGAAGGTTGTTGCTACCGAAAAAAATGATAAATTGTTCTTAACCAGGACTCAAGTTTTTACAAGTGAATGTATCGATTGTCATGATACATCAAAGGTAGGTGATATTGGAGGTATTTTATACCTCGATTATGATTTGACTGAGTTACATTCAGTTGCTGCTGAAGTTGCGCGCAAATTGTCCGCTGGTTTGAGTGATGCTAGTAAAACTATGCTGATTGTTGGTGTGGTTGGTGGACTTGTTGGTATTATTTTTATATATTTTATCCTTGGTAACTTGGTGCGTAAGCCTTTAGTAGCGGTTGAAGCATTGTTTAACGATATGGCTGCTGGTAAGTTTGGTGGGCGCTTAAATCTTGATCGTAAAGATGAAATTGGTAACATCGCTAAGACATTGGATGGTTTTTGTGATCTAATGGAGCGCGATGTATTGGTTACGTTGCAAAGATTGGCCGGTGGGGATATATCGTTTGATATCGTTCCACGTAGTAATGAGGATTCAATTAGGGTAGCCCTGAAAAAGGTCAGTGATGATTTAAACGATGTTGTAAGTCAGGTTCAACAAGGCGCAGCACAAATTGCTTCTGGAGCTTCACAGATTGCCGATTCTAGCCAATCGTTATCGGAGGGGGCTACCGATTCTGCCAGTTCAGTTGAGGAGATTTCTGCCTCAATAAATGAATTGTCATCACAGATTAAAATCAATGCCGAAAATTCTCAACAGGCCAATCTTTTAGCTTCACAAGTTGGTAAAGCTGCCGAACAGGGCAACGAGCAGATGCAACAGATGGTTACTGCAATGGCGGATATCAATGCATCGAGTTTGAATATTTCGAAAATTATTAAAGTTATCGATGAAATAGCTTTTCAAACAAATTTGTTGGCTTTAAATGCCGCTGTTGAGGCTGCTCGTGCTGGGCAACACGGTAAGGGGTTTGCTGTTGTTGCTGAGGAGGTGCGTAACTTGGCAGCCCGTAGCGCTAAGGCAGCTCAAGAAACGGCGACATTAATAGAAAATTCAGTGGGCAAGGCTGAGCATGGAGCTGAAATAGCTGACAACACTGCCGCAGCATTTGCATCAATTGTAGTTGAAATTCAAAAAGTTGATGATCTTATTGGTGAGATCTCTGCTGCCAGTGCAGAACAAGCAAATGGCATAAACCAGATCAATGATGGTGTTGCCAGAATTGATGATGTGACTCAACAGAACACTGCAAATGCAGAACAAGGTGCGGCTTCGGCTGAAGAACTGTCCAGTCAGGCAGCTAATCTTGAAGAGATTTTACGCCGTTTTACCTTGAAACAAGGGTCAGCACTTCATTCTATTGGTGCAACAACAGTAAGTGTGTCACGACCTGTTTCTCGATCATCTGCTCCAACCGTAAATACAACAGGTTGGGGTGGTGCACCGTCAGAAGATACACCGCAAATTGCTTTGGATGATGATGAGTTTGGTAAGTTCTAATTTGCCTATGTGAGCCTTGTGTTATGGAAGATTATGAAGATATTGTCGGTGATGTAGGTGATTTGCCATCGATGCCAATTGTGGCAGTAAAAGTTATGGAATTGCTTCAGGATCCGGATATGTCTATGAAGCAGTTAGCGGAAACCATATCTTTAGATGCTGCAGTATCGGCTCGAATGTTGAAAATTACCAACTCGGCAGCATATGGTTTAGTACGTGAGGTTACCACTTTGCAAAGCGCCCTTGCCATGCTTGGCGAGCGCATGGTGCGAAGTTTGGTTCTCGCTGCCAGCATGAGCAGTGTTAACAAATCCTATGGTCTTTTAGAAAAAATGTTGTGGGAGGAATCTGTTGGTTGTGCATTAGCGGCTAAGTATTTGAGCACTAAATTATCTGTGGGTAATCCCGAAGAGGCATTTTTGGCAGGGTTGTTCTCTAATTTAGGTAAGATAGTTCGTAATAACAACGATGGTGAGCAGTATCGTGAGTTGGTAGAGGCAGTTTACAATGGAGCTGGGGATTATTTAACGCTTGAGCGGGAAATTTTTAATGCTCCATACTCAACAGTTGGTGCGGCGGTGTTGTATTCATGGAAAATAGCTCCACTGTTGGTGGAAGCGGTTAACCACCATATCAACTTTGGTTCTGTTGATGATAAAGAGGTGCGTGATCTTGCTGCTGTTGTTAATTTGGCCTTAGCTTTATGTGTTAAGTTGGGTATAGGACAGCGTAGTGCTGTTGAGGATCTTGATTTAACGCAAGTGCAGGGTGGAGAATATCTCCATGTTGGCTCAGGTAGCGTAGATGATATTGTGCAAGAATTTTCGGAACAATATGAACAGAATCGAGAATCTTTTGTTGCCTAGAAGTTATTTTAAATAGTTACAAAAAAAGAGCCGTTATGGCTCTTTTTTTTTGAGAAACTATTTGTTTTGTAGTGTTTGTTAGGGCAACAATGGTAACAGGTAAAGCAATGCTGTCAGCGACGCTGCGCTGAGCAGGGTGGTGACAACTATAGTTGATGCGACTAGGTCAGGGCGGGTATCGAAGCGTAATGCATACAATAAGGGTAATACCGCCGAAGGGGTGCTGGTCTGTAGTATCAGGACATCGCGATATAACCCTTCAATGTTAAGCATTTTACAGCACAACCATGCAATTAGTGGGGCAACTATTAGACGAAGTGATATTGCCGTGCCCATAAATTTCCCGGTAATATGCCATTCGGTGCGGGAGATTTGCATACCCAGAACTACCAGCATGAGGGGCACCGCTACTTGACCTATTAGATCTATGGGGCGGGTGATAAACAGTGGTACTTTAATTTTTAAGGCGTTTAATAGCAGGGCAAGAAATACCGTATGTAAAATAGGAATTTTAAAACAATTGTTGATTGCTGTTGTCAATCGAGCCTGTTTCCCTTGGGCAATCACTATCGCTACGGTGGACAATGGAATGTTAAATACCACAAAAACTAGAATGGCAACCGGGATCCCTTTGTCTCCGAAGGCAAAATAGCTTAGAGGAAGACCAAAATTGCCAACGTTCATCATAGCAGTAGTCAATGTCAATGCTGGTTTGCAGTTGTCATCTATGTTTAAAATTTTTGCGCTTAATTTTGCCAAAAAATACATAACAGTGGTGTAAATTAGCATAAACAGTAGGACATCAACTGCGTGTATGCTGTCTACTGGATGTTTGAGCAGGGCGCTTAAAACCAGAGCAGGAGCAAATAGATAAAGGGAGCTAATGGTAAACGGAACCAAATCAAGGTGAAGATATCTTTCCAGAGCCCATCCGCAGGCGATAATTATGAAGACCGGGGCAATTATATTTAGAAAAAGCATATACTCACGTTTTAGATTGAGGTCAGTGGGTCGTTTAGGGGTAAAGATAGCAAATAGATCATAGGTGCTGTGCTATTTTCATTGACATTGTAACAATAGACTTGATTTAATCACATTCTGTTGCCGTTTGCAGTAGGTAGTTTATCGTTGGAGATACTTGTTCCTTTTTGAAGAAAGAATTTATCATGAATCCATTGGCTCAAGAATTAAATGAAATGTTGGCTGCGGGTAATCCGCATGTGCTTGCAATGTTGTCGGAGCTGGGTAAAAATCTGTTTTTCCCAAAGGGTATTTTAACTCAGTCTGCTGAAGCAAAGGAGAAGGCGCATCGTTTCAATGCTACTATCGGCATTGCCACTGAAAATGGTGGTCCGATGTATCTGCAGTGCATTCAGGACAAGCTACAGGCTTTTGATCCCAAAGATATTTTTCCATATGCACCACCGGCGGGCAAGCCTGAATTGCGTGCCCTATGGCGTGAAAAGATGTTGTCCGAAAACCCCAGCATGTCTGACAAGTATTTTAGCAATCCGATTGTGACCAACGCATTAACCCACGGTTTATCAATAGTAGCCGATATGTTTATCGATGCCGGAGACCAGATGGTTATGCCGGATATGATGTGGGGCAACTATAACCTTACTTTTACCACCCGTTGTGGCGCAGTCATTAAGAAATTTCCTACCTTTACCGTTGATGGTGGTTTTAACGTGCCAGCATTTAAAACCGCGTTGCAAAATGTAGCATCGGAAAAAGGGAAGGCTGTCGTTCTCCTTAATTTCCCTAACAATCCCAGTGGTTATACTCCAACCGTTGCAGAGGGGGAGGGTATTGTTGCGGCCATAAAAGAAGTTGCGGAAGATGGTTGTAATATTGTTGCTATTACCGATGATGCTTACTTCGGTTTGTTTTATGAAGATTCCCTACAGGAATCCCTATATGGTAAGCTAGCTAATATTCATCCACGTGTTCTGGCTATAAAACTGGATGGAGCCACTAAGGAGGAGTATGTTTGGGGCTTCCGTACTGGGTTTATCACCTTTGCGGACGGTAATAAAGATGCTAACTCGAAGGTGCTGACGGCTTTGGAAAAGAAAACCATGGGTATTATCCGTGCGACTATTTCCAATTGTCCACACCCCGGACAAACTTTTGTTCTTGATGCCCTGCGTTCAGATCAATTTCTGGCGCAAAAAGAGGAAAAATATGAGGTAATGAAGGGGAGAGCACTCAAGGTGAAAGAGGTGCTTGCCGACAGTAAATATGATGCAGCTTGGGATTATTATCCATTTAATTCCGGTTACTTCATGTGTTTGAAACTGAAAAATGTTTCAGCGGAAACACTGCGGGTTCACTTGCTGGAAAAATATGGAGTTGGCGCTATCTCTATTGGTAAAACCGATCTGCGTGTTGCCTTCTCATGTATTGCTGAAGAAAATATTCAAGAATTGTTTGATCTGATTTATCAGGCTGTAACGGATTTAGATTAAACGATTTTTGCCGGTAAATAAGATAAAAAACCCGTCGATTTACGGCGGGTTTTTTTATGGCTGTGCCAACGGGTTCTGAGGTTATCATGAAGTTTTGTTTATGCGTTCTGGGGGTGCTTTTTGTGCTGGAAGGGATCCCGTGGTTTTTGTCACCACAAGCTTTTAAGAGGATGCTGTTGCAGGTGTTGCCGTTGCCGGAAAATATGCTGAGAATCATGGGATTTGTCTTGATGGTTACAGGTTTGGCTACGGTCTACTTTGCTGTTAACTATAATTGGAAATTTTAGGTGTTGTTGTTTTGACTTTGTATGTAAATCAATTTGATTATAATTTGCCAGAGAATTTGATTGCTCAGTATCCAGCCGAACAACGTGACGCCTCGCGCTTGATGGTGGTGGATCCTCAACAGCAAATTGTTGTGTCAGATCACTTTAGTGATATCGGCAAATATTTTAATGACGGTGATGTGCTTGTTGTTAACAATACACGGGTTATTCCGGCGCGTTTGCTGGGGCATAAAGAGAGTGGCGGCAAGATAGAAGTATTCCTGGTGCGCAAATTGGAGCAACCGGGGCAGTGCTGGGTATGTTTAACTAAGGCATCCAAGGGACCAAGGGTTGGAAACCGATTAGTATTGGCGGATGGTTTACGTGCTACGGTTGTTGCCACTGAAGAGGGTGGTTATCGTCACGTCAGCTTTGAATACAGCGGTGACTTTTTAGCTTTACTGGATAAAATTGGTAAAATGCCTTTACCACCATACATCAGTCGTGAACCAGAGATAACAGATCGTGAACGTTACCAGACCACCTTTGCCAGCCAACCTGGTGCAGTGGCTGCTCCTACAGCAGGTCTCCATTTTACCCCCGCTCTGTTAAAGAATTTACGTGATAAAGGGGTTATCATATGTGAGTTGACTCTCCATGTTGGGTTGGGGACTTTTTTGCCAATACGGGTAGAAAAGGTCAGTGAGCATAAAATGCATGCCGAATATTATTGTGTTCCTGAACAAACAGCGCTAGAGGTCAATCGCGCTCACGATGACGGGCGGCGGGTGATAGCTTTGGGGACAACGGCGGCACGTACCCTGGAGTATGCAGCAGATGGGTGTGGCAGGTTGCCAGCTGGTGATGGTATGGCAGATATATTTATTTATCCGGGCTATAATTTTAAAGTTGTCGATGCGTTAGTTACCAATTTTCATTTACCAAAGTCTACTTTGTTGATGTTGGTCAGTGCTTTAGCCGGTAAAGATTTTATCTTAAGTGCCTATGCTCAGGCAGTAAAAGAACAGTATCGCTTTTTTAGTTACGGCGATTGCATGTTTGTCTGTAATCGCGCCGACGATATTTGTAGTGAGAGGTGTTCATGAGTATCCCTTTTGAGTTGCTCGCGACCGATTCTAAAAGTTCGGCTCGTTTAGGGCGTTTGCATACAGCACATGGTGTTGTTGAAACTCCGATGTTTATGCCCGTTGGCACCCAGGGTACGGTAAAGGCTATGTTGCCGGAAACGTTGCGGCAGTTGGGAGCTCAGATAATTTTAGGCAATACCTACCACCTGTTTTTACGCCCTGGACATCAGTTAGTTAAAAAGATGGGTGGCCTACATAAATTTATGAACTGGTCTGGACCGATTCTTACCGATAGCGGTGGCTTTCAGGTATTCAGCTTGGGGAAATTACGCAAAATAGATGAAGATGGCGTCCGCTTTCAGTCCCATCTTGATGGTTCCCATCAACTACTTACTCCAGAATTATCGATAGAAATTCAACAGGCTCTAGGGTCAGACATTATTATGGTATTTGACGAGTGTATCCCATATCCCTCTACCAGAGAATATGTTGTTGATTCAACCGAACGTTCAATGCGTTGGGCTAAGCGTTGTAAACAGGCTCATGATCGTAGTGATGGCAGTGCCCTTTTTGGCATTGTTCAAGGTGGGATGCATGCTGATCTGCGCCAAAAAAGTGTAGCAGACCTTGTAGATATCGGTTTTGATGGCTATGCCATTGGTGGTTTGTCGGTGGGCGAGGATGCACAAACAATGTATGAAGTGATGGAATATACAATTCCACATCTTCCCGAAGAACGTCCGCGCTATGTGATGGGGGTTGGTACACCGGAAAATCTAGTCGAAGGAGTCAGGCGTGGTGTGGATATGTTTGATTGTGTTATGCCTACCCGCAATGCTCGTAATGGTGTGTTGTTTACCGGTTTTGGTAAATTGAGCATCAAGCAGGAGCGTTATGTTGACGATCCTTTGCCCATCGATCCAGATTGTGACTGCTATGTCTGTCGTAACTACAGTCGTGCTTATTTACGCCATATATACAAGAGTAACGAAATATTGTCATCAATGCTCAATACCCAACACAATCTTTATTATTATCTGCAATTGATGGAGCAGATGCGCCAAGCTTTGAGTTGTGGTACGTTTGACAAGTTTTGTCAGGAATTTTACCTGAAGCGTCAAAGTGGAGTTGAGCTTGAAAGTTAAAGCACAACGCGTTATAAAGAGTGGTTTTTATTTAATCGCAGAATTAATTTAACCAACTAAATTTAACTAGTTCATTTGAACTTGACTCAATAACTTATACAGGAGGAAATTACAATGGTTTCAGAAGCATACGCAATGGCTGGGCAGGCAGCAGCAGGTGGTGGCAAACAGGGCTATGAAGGGATCATCATGCTGGTGATCATGTTTGCTATTTTTTACTTTTTACTCATTCGCCCACAACAAAAACGGGCTAAACAGCATCGTCAATTGCTGGATTCCCTGAAAGTTGGAGATCAGGTTGTTACTGCCGGTGGTATCCATGGTCGTATTGTAACAGTTCAAGATCATGTGGTTACTATCGAGATTGATAAAGGGGTTAAGGTCAAGCTTAATCGCGTTTCGGTAACAGCTGCTGAGAGTGAAGACCAGTAAATCGTAAGTAATTTGAATTAGCGGATAGCGCGGTTTTATCGTAAAATATTAGCGCTATTTTTTTCTGTGTAATATGGCTAAAGGGAGTAGGTAGCGGTATGTCGAACAGCATTAAATTGCGTGGATTGCTGGTTCTTTTTTGTTTGGTGTTGTCGATTGTGTCGTTGGCGCCGACATTTATGAAAGACAGTTTGCCAGGTTGGTGGCAGGATGCCTTTGATCCAATCCATCTGGGGCTGGACTTACAGGGGGGGATGCACCTTGTTTTAGGAGTTGAAGTAGACAAGGCTGTTGAAAGCCGCCTTGACAGTGTTGTTGATCAGATGGAATCAATGCTACGGGACGAAGATATCATCTTCAAGCGTATTGAACGTCTTAGTGGTGAACGGATAGCAATTACCGTGTATGATGATGATGCCGCCGCTGAAATTGATGCTCTGGTTCAGGAAAAATTCCCTAACATGGAACCGATGACATTGGCTGGTGATGGTCATTATATCCAAAAGTGTTATCGTTTCAGCGATAAAGAGATAGCCAACATTAAAGATTATGCGGTACGTCAGGCTTTGGAGACAATGCGTAATCGTGTTGACCAGTTTGGTGTCAGTGAGCCGGTGTTGCAGCGTCAGTCAGATAACCGCATTTTAATTCAGCTTCCCGGTGTAAAAGATCCGCAGCGAGCTATTGACTTGCTTGGTAAAACTGCACGGCTCGAATTTCATATGGTAGCAGAAAAAGCGGATCCGCAGCAGGCGGTGAAGGGGATCCTCCCGGCTGGAACTCAATTACTGTATGAGCGTCATGTCGATCCACGAACCAAAGTTGTTAAAGAGATACCTCTGGTGGTGTTTAAAAAAGCTGCCATTACCGGTGATTTGCTCTCAGATGCGCAGGTTCGTATTGATACTCGTTTTAACGAACCTTATGTAGCGATAGATTTTAACTCCGTTGGGGCGCAACGTTTTGATCAGGTTACTGCCGCGAATGTAGGCAAGCGAATGGCTATCGTTCTGGATGATACCATTTATTCTGCTCCCAATATCCGTGAGCGTATTTCCGGCGGTAGTGCTCAGATAAGTGGCTCATTTACCGAGCAGGAAGCTACTGACCTGGCAATTATTTTGCGAGCTGGATCGCTACCGGCACCGGTTAAAATTCTTGAAGATCGTACTGTTGGACCATCTTTGGGGCGTGATTCCATTGACCAAGGAGTTGAATCGGTGCTGATAGGGGCGGTGTTGGTTGTTTTGATGATGCTCCTTTACTATCGCGGCGCTGGTCTTGTAGCTAATGTCGCTCTTACTCTGAACTTGCTGTTTATTATGGCAATGATGACCATGTTTAAAGCAACATTAACTCTGCCAGGTTTAGCAGGGATTGTCCTGACCGTCGGGATGGCTGTCGACGCCAACGTGCTGATATTCGAACGGGTTCGTGAAGAATTACGCTTTGGTAAATCTGCCAGGGTAGCTATAGATGCAGGTTTTTCCAAGGCCTTTGTAACTATTGTCGATGCTAATATTACTACCCTTATTGCTGCTCTGGTGTTATTTCAATTTGGTACTGGTCCGGTGAAAGGGTTCGCGGTTACCTTGACGGTGGGTATTGTTGCTTCCATGTTTACCGCAATTTTCGTGTCGCGATTGATTTTTGATCTATTCCTTGATGGCCGTCAGGTCAAAAAGTTGAGTATCTAGGAGAGTTCTGATGCAGCTTATTAAACCTGATGTCAATGTTGATTTTATCGGCAAACGTAAAATTGCTTTTGCGTTGTCTATAGTGTTTATACTGGTTGGTATTGTTTCTTTAATCGCCAAAGGTGGTCCCAGTTACGGAGTAGATTTTGCCGGTGGCACTCTAGTGCAGTTACGTTTTGCTGAAAATACCAGTGCCGAACAAATTAAAAAGATCTTGATTCCTAATGTTCTTAGCTCGGCGACTGTGCAGCAGTTTGGAGATCAAGCTAACGAGTATTTGGTGCGGGCAAAGGACACCGATGTTCACGGTTTGCGTACCAAGATTTTGCAAGCACTTGGTGGTCATTATGGAGACAATAAGGTTGACCTACGTCGAATCGAAATGGTTGGCCCTCAAGTTGGTAAAGAACTTCGCCAGCAGGGATTGTTGGCAGTTTTATATGCCATGATAGGTATTCTAGTTTATGTAACTTGGCGCTTTGAATTGATATATGCTCTTGGAGCCATAGTTGCTTTATTGCACGATGTGTTGTTGACCCTTGGTGCATTTTCTTTATTTGGTAAAGAGATTGATCTGCCTGTTATCGCAGCTTTTTTGGCCATCGTTGGCTACTCTCTTAATGATACGATCATTGTTTATGATCGTATCCGTGAAAATACTGGTAAGTATATTTCCAAGGGATTTCCATTTACGGTTAATCGCAGCATAAATGAGACTTTATCGCGTACAATATTAACTTCAAGTACGACTTTATTGGTTGTTCTGGCTCTGTTTATCTTTGGTGGCGGAGTGATCCATAATTTTGCTTTTGCTTTGTTGGTTGGGGTTGTAGTTGGTACTTATTCCTCAATATTTGTAGCAAGTCCTTTGCTGATATCTTGGGATGAGCGTAAGCGTAACAAAGCCAAAAAATAGGATTGCAAACCGGTGTGTGTTGTTATGTGCAAGCACAACAGCAATTAATAAAAATTATGGTTTGAATATGGTTTTATTTGACAGGGTCGCATTAGCGGCCCTGTTCTAGTTTGTGGAGTAATAAATCATGCAACCAGTTAAGCAACGGTTATGGCGCGAAAAAAATATAACTTTAAATTGCGATATAATCAATTGGTGTTCACAGCTTAATATCTCTGAGTTGCTCTGTCGTCTGTTGGATCAGCGTGGAGTTGATTCTCTTGATGATGCGCAGCTGTTTTTATCCGGTTCCCTTTCAAATTTGCCCGATCCGTTTTTACTCAGTGGCATGGAAGAGCCAGTTTGGTGCACAGGTTGATTACCATATTCCGTTACGCCTACGTGATGGTTACGGGTTGGCGCAATCGGCAATTGAACAGTGCGCAACCAATGGGACAAAACTGCTAATATCGGTTGATTGTGGAATATCGGCTCTGTCAGAGGGGAAATTGGCAGCGCAGTTAGGATTGGATCTCATAGTAACAGATCACCATCAACCGTTGGATTCTTTGCCCCAGGCGGTTGCCTGCATAAATCCATGGCTGACAGGTTGTGAATATCCCGATAAAAGGTTGTCCGGTGTTGGTGTGGCTTTCATGGTGGTTATCGCTCTGCGCAGTCGCTTGCGAGACGCTGGGATGTTGCCACAACCTCAAGTAGATATTCGATACTTGCTCGATCTTGTAGCTTTGGGAACTATAGCCGACTTGGTGCCGCTACATGGTGTTAATCGTTTGTTGGTTAAGAGTGGCTTGCGTTTGCTTGACCAAGGGCAGCGTTTAGGGATAAGGGAGTTGAAAAGGGTTGCTGATGTAAAATCTATGAGCGCCGGTGTAGTTGGTTTCAAGTTGGCTCCGCGTCTTAATGCTGCTGGGCGTTTAGAGGATGCTGCCCTCGGAGTGCAACTGTTGTTAAGCAAAGAGCAACAACTGGCGGAGACATTGGCTGAGCAACTCAATAGTTTTAACTCAAAACGTCAGGCTATTGAATCTAGGGTTCTGCAACAGGCGTTGGAGCTGGTGATAGATGAACTGCCTGATACGCAGCACACCATTGTTTTAGCCGATGAGCGCTGGCATTCCGGGGTGATCGGCATTGTTGCCAGCCGTCTGGTTGAGATGTTTCATCGCCCAACAGTACTGATAGCCATAGATGATGGTGTTGGTAAGGGATCGGCGCGTTCTATAGCCGGTTTTCACATGTTTAATGCCTTTTCCCATTGTGCACAGCATCTAAGTGGCTTTGGTGGGCACGAATTTGCCGCCGGATTGTCGATAAAGATTGAAGATATTGCCACCTTTAGTGCAGCCTTTGAATCTTATGCTCAGCAACAGTTAAGTGCTGTCGATCTGTTGCCGGTGCGACACTTTGATGCAGAGGTTTTATTGCAGGAACTGGATCGTGACTTATACGATGAGATAAATGCTCTTGCCCCTTTTGGTGCTGGTAATCCTGAGCCGCTGTTTATGTGTAGTAACGTCCATATTCAGCGTCCGTCGATCGTTGGGGAAAAACATTTGCGTTTTAATGCTCAGCAGGACGGTTATAGTCATCCGTGTATAGCTTTTGGAGTGGCTGACCGATTGGAGGAATTAACTGGTAATGTAGATATTCTGTTTAATTTGACAATAAATAGCTGGCGTGATCGTGAAACCCTTCAATTGCAGGTGAAAGATTTCAGACCCTGTGTGGTCTCTTGAGTGGCTGCTATGAAATAAATTTAGGGTGCTGCCATCATGGATGGTTAACAGCACCCTTTACGCACTTCATGTACCTATATGCAATTATCCCTTTATAACCTCTATCATTTCTGCCAATACTCTATCGGCATCGGCGTAGGGTACTTGACAGGT
>NBLX01000105.1 GCA_002084705.1 Desulfobacteraceae bacterium 4572_35.1 | reverse complement strand
GTCCATGGCTTTAGTGGTAGCATCGAAGTAGCATTGCAATTGTGGCAGATGGGTTTTGCTGTAGGGATTGGGCGCACTATTTTAAATGACACTGCCCACCGCTTGCGCAAAACCGTGACTGCTCTACCTGATGCAGCTTATACTTTGGAAACTGATGCACCATGGCCTGAATGGATATTGCCGGAGCAGCGGGGCAATAATGCCGGTGCTGATGCTCTGCCGCAAATAGCACAGCAAGTTGCTGTGCTACGCCAACAAACACTTGATCGGGTTGCTAGCAATAGCGCAGAAAACACCCGCCGCATATTACACTTAGAGGCCTTTTGATGAATTTTGAACTTGTGGAAGCTTAAATTAAATGTCGCAACCCCATACACGACCCCATCTACAATCCGATGCACCACCTCGTTCTTTATCATCCTCACTACAAGAGCACCGCTTCGGTCGCACCGAATTGATAATTGGCAGTGATGGCATCGAGTATTTGCAAAACTGCCACATTGCCGTACTTGGTGCGGGGGGCGTGGGAGGGTATGCCATTGAAGCGTTAACTCGTGCCGGGATTGGGCAGTTGACCTTGATAGATAATGATACTTTTTCTCTGACCAATATCAACCGCCAGTTGCATGCCACGGACGACACTATTGGTCGAGTTAAAGTTGATGTGGTTGCTCAGCGCTGTCGTTTAATCAATCCACGGGTACAGATCAATACCATTGTCCAGCGTTATAGTGAGGATAATGCCGCGACTATTTTGCAACCAGATTTTGACTATGTGCTCGATTGCATTGATACCATATCAGCCAAGATTGATTTGATTCAACGCTGTACTGATCGTCAGTTACCAATAATCTCTTCCATGGGTAGTGGCAATAAACTTGACCCAACTAAGGTGGTAATTGCCGACCTGTTTCACAGCCAAAACTGCCGTTTAGCGCGCATTTTACGCAAAGAGCTCCGCAGGCGAGGTGTGACTAGCGGTGTTCCGGTGGTTTATTCAACCGAACTATACCGGCAGCCACGCCAGAATACACCAACCAAACCGCGAGTCAGCGGCGAAAATTGGCAGCAACCGCCCTTGGGTTCTATCTCAACCATTCCGGCATTGTTCGGGCTGATGATGGCAGGAAAAGTTATCCAGCAATTTACGGAGAAATTTAATGACACACTTTGAATGGTGGCAATTGCCCACCCTTGCCGGAGTTGGCATGGTAAGTGGTTTTCTGAATATCTTAGCTGGCGGTGGTTCATTGCTAACTTTGCCATTGCTTATTTTTATCGGTTTACCGGCAGTGGATGCTAACGGCACAAACCGAGTGGCTATTGTGGTGCAAAACATTGTTGCCATGCGTAGTTATAAAAAAAGCGGGGTACTTTCGTGGGACTTAGCACTGCTATGTACCATTCCGGCAATCATCGGTGCCTGCATCGGTGCAAGTATCGCCATAACTATTGATGACCATATGTTCCGTCAGGTTTTGGGGGCGGTGATGATTATGATGCTGATTCTCACTGCCGTAGATCCGGTAAAACGCTATGGATGGGATATTTCATCAATTCAGGATGTCAAACGACTGCCACTGATCGTCGGTTTTTTTATTATCGGTATTTATGGCGGCTTTATTCAGGCCGGGGTTGGTTTCTTAATTCTTATCGTTGCCACCCTTGCCGGAATGAACTTGGTACGCAGCAATGTTCTCAAGGTGGTGGTTATTCTGGCGTTTAATCTGCCGGCAGTGGCAATCTTTGCCTGGCATGGCAATGTCGATTGGATTTTGGGTGCCGCCTTGGCCAGTGGCAACGCAATTGGCGGTCTAATTGCGGCGCGCATGGCTGTAAAAAAAGGGCACGACTGGATACGCCGTATCGTAACAGTGGTTGTCGTGTTATGCGCCATCAGGCTGTTTGTGTTCTAACACACTAAAGCCCGAGAGATATGTATATATTTTATATAGGTACTTTTCCGCATCAACACTCACTGAAAAACGATAAAAAATGTACATTGTATACAATTTTCCTTTTGCATTTTTATCAAACGATGTTTACTATTAGCGTTCATATGTGATCTTCGCATGGGTTTCACATGGTGTGGTATTTTCTGCGCCATGCGGTACCCGACAATTACAGCGAAGTGTTTTTAATTTTCAACGTAATTTGTATAAGGGGGAAGTAATGGTACTAAAATTTGTAAGTTGGAGGCCACCACCGTATTGAAGCCGGATCAGTTGTGGTGTTTTGACGGGATAATGAGTTCATCTGTGTTGAGATCAGATGAATAACTCTTTATTCAGAACAAACTTTTAAGGATAGGTAGGATTTATGCAAATGCTTCAAAGCTCTATTGGCAGAAAGCTCGTGATGGCAACGACCGGCATGTGTCTGGTCGGCTTTGTCATTGTCCATCTGCTTGGTAACTCATCCATTTTTATTGGCGCGGATGGTATCAATGCGTATGCTGAACATTTACATGCACTGGGTCCAATCGTTTGGATCTTCCGCATTATTTTGCTCAGCCTTTTCGGGTTGCATATCTTTTTTGGTATTCAACTGACTCTGGAAAATCGTGCAGCGCGTCCAATCGATTATAACCAGAAGAAAAACATTCGTACTTCGTTTGGTGCGGAAACAATGATTTACACAGGTTTGGCAATTTTGGCCTTTGCTGTATATCACCTGTTCCATTTCACCATGCACGTCACAAATCCAGAGATTTCAGCTAGTGTTCTCCCTCTGGATGCACTTGGTCGCAGCGATGTCTTCACTATGATGGTACTTAGCTTTCAAAAGTTCTTCATCAGTGCAGTATACGCCGGTGCGATGGTTACTCTGCTACTTCACCTGAGTCATGGTGTTCAGAGTTTGTTTCAGACCTTTGGTGTTCTGAATGGTAACACGTTGCCGATTATGGAAAAAATCGCTCGTGCTGCTGCCATCGTTATTTTTGTTGGTTTTGTTTCTATCCCGGTGTCCATACTTCTGGGCCTGATTAATATTTAGGAGGGTACATCGTGATATTAGATGGAAAGTGTCCTACCGGACCTATCGAAAATTCCTGGGATAAATACCGCTTTGAAATGAAGCTGGTTAATCCTTCCAATAAGCGTAAGTATAAAGTTCTGATGGTTGGTACCGGCCTCGCTGGTGGTGCTGGTGCTGCAACTATGGGCGAACTGGGCTACAATGTTGAGGCATTCTGCTATCAAGATAGTGCTCGTCGTGCGCATAGTATCGCGGCTCAAGGTGGTATTAATGCTGCGAAAAACTATCACAACGATGGCGACAGTGTGCGCCGTCTATTTTATGACACCATCAAGGGTGGTGACTTCCGCGCACGTGAGGCTGACGTTTGGCGTTTATCTCAAGTGAGTAACAACATCATTGACCAATGCGTTGCCCAAGGTGTTCCTTTTGCGCGTGAGTACAGTGGTCTGCTGGCTAACCGTTCATTCGGTGGAGCACAGGTTTCCCGTACATTTTACGCTCGGGGTCAAACCGGGCAGCAATTGCTGTTAGGTGCATATCAAGCACTTTCCCGCCAAGTAAAGGCAGGTACAGTTAAATTGCATCCCCGTACCGAAATGCTTGATGTGGTGGTAGTTGATGGTGTTGCTAAAGGTATAACCGTGCGCAACTTAGCTACCGGCGAGATTGAGTCTCATTGGGGTGATGCTGTTGTATTGGCAACCGGTGGCTATGTAAACGTGTTTTATCTGTCAACAAATGCCATGGGCTGTAGTGTTACTGCAGCATGGAAAGCATGTGAGAAGGGTGCCTACATGGCGAATCCTTGTTACACACAGATTCATCCAACATGTATTCCACAACATGGCGATCAACAATCGAAGCTGACTCTGATGTCTGAGTCGTTGCGTAATGACGGTCGTTGCTGGGTACCTAAAAAAGCTGAAGATTGTGAGAAGCCGATCAGCGAGATTCCTGAAGAAAATCGTGATTACTATCTTGAGCGCAAATATCCATCATTTGGCAACTTGGCTCCGAGAGATATCGCTTCACGTGCGGCTAAAGAGCAGTGCGACGACGGACGTGGCGTAGGACCTGGTAAGCGAGGTGTGTATCTCGATTATCAAACAGCCATTGATCGTGTTGGTCAACCAGTAATCCAAGAACGCTATGGCAATCTGTTTGATATGTACGAAAAAATTACCGACGAGAATGCATACAAACAACCTATGCGGATCTATCCAGCACCACACTACGCAATGGGTGGTCTGTGGGTAGATTACAACTGTATGAGTAATATCCCTGGAATGTTTGTTCTCGGTGAAGCTAACTTCTCGGTTCACGGTGCTAACCGTCTCGGTGCTTCTGCTCTGATGCAAGGGTTATCTGATGGTTACTTTGTCATTCCTTACACTATTGGCAATTATCTTGCCGGTGTTAAACCTGGCGAAGTTACTGATGAGCATGCAGAATTCAAAAAATCGCGTGAAGAAGTTACCGCACGTATTGACAAATTAGTTAATATTAAAGGTAATCGTTCTGTTGCTTCATTCCACCGTGCCCTAGGTAAGATCATGTGGGAGAATGTTGGCATGGCTCGTAGTAAGGATAGCCTGACTGAGGCATTGCAGGAAATTCCTAAGCTACGTGATGAGTTCTGGCAAAATGTCAATGTTACCGGTGGAAAAGTCGGGCGTAATGGTCAACTTGAAGATGCCGGTCGTGTTGCCGATTTCTTTGAATTTGCCCAAGTTCTGGCAACCGATGCATTGCACCGTGAAGAATCTTGTGGTGGTCACTTCCGTGTTGAGCACCAAACTGATGACGGTGAAGCCACACGTAACGATGAGAACTTCTGCTATGTTGCAGCATGGGAGTACAAAGGTGTTGGCAAGGCACCTGAGTTACATAAAGAGCCTCTCAAATTCGAGAATATTAAACTTGCAGTAAGGAGTTATAAATAATGGATCTGACACTTTACGTATGGCGCCAAGATGGTCCTGATGCGAAGGGCAAGCTGGAGCAGTACGAGGCTAAGAATGTCAGCCCCGACAGCTCCTTCTTGGAAATGATGGATATGGTCAACGAGGATCTTATCAATGAAGGGATTGATCCCGTTGAACTTGATAACGATTGTCGCGAAGGTATTTGCGGAACATGTGGTTGTGTTATTAACGGTATCCCTCATGGTCCACAGGAAGAGACAACGACCTGCCAATTGCATATGCGCAAGTTTAGCGATGGTGATAGCTTGACTATCGAGCCATGGCGTGCAGCTGCATTCCCAGTCGTTAAAGACCTCGTTGTTGATCGTAGTGCTTTGGATAATATCATTCAATCCGGTGGTTACACCTCAGCGTACACTGGCGAACTGATTGGTGAAGCAAACAATACTTTGATTTCCAAGCCAATAGCTGATTATTCCATGGATGCTGCGGCATGTATTGGTTGTGGTGCTTGTGTTGCAGCTTGCCCTAATGGCAGCGCAATGCTATTTACCAGTGCGAAAGTTGCTCAGTTAGCAGTGTTACCACAAGGTGCAATTGAAGCGGCAGAGCGTGTTAATAACATGACTGAAGCAATGCTAAATGCTGGTTTTGGTAACTGTACCAACCATTATGAGTGTGAGGCGGCATGTCCTCAGGGAATAAGCGTCAAGTTTATTGCCAAGACTAACCGTGAGTTTATCAAAGCACTCGCTTAATCAAGTTACTGAACAAGTAATTTACATTTAAGTAGAAAAACAAAAAAGGGGTGAGCCGCAAGGTTCACCCCTTTTTGTTACCTCAAACACCTAGCTAAACTTTTATATAGATACCTGTTGATCTTGGGCAGGAATCGTTGCCACATTAAAGTTAGCAACAGCCCATGCTAACATGAATTCTGGAGTCTCCCTTAGCAAATCAGCTGGCGGTTGCTGCCCTAAAAAAATCAACGCTTGGTATAGTAGTTCACTGACAACAGCAATGGAAGTCCCCACATTTACTACAGCCACCTGATGGTGACGTTTGCTGATTTTTTCACCAGACATATTTAAAGCCAACGGAATATGGGCATATTGTGGCTGAGAAAAACCCAGCTGAGTTGCCAAACATATTTGGCGCACTGTTGAAGAGAGTAAATCACGACCACGCACAATATGGGTCACACCACTATCATAATCATCAACAACAACCGCCAACTGATAAGCAAATGAACCATCGCGTCGTTGCAGACTAAAATCACCAACTTCAAGAAAGGTATTTTGTGCAACTACGCCCTGAACGGCATCTTT
>NBLX01000104.1 GCA_002084705.1 Desulfobacteraceae bacterium 4572_35.1 | reverse complement strand
ATTGTTGTTATGTGATGTGAGCCCGTCGATGCAGCAGGGTGGAAAGTTCCAGTTGCAACGCAATATTGCCGTTTCAATGGCATATGCAGCAATCCAGGAAAATAATTCCTGTGGCTTGCTGCTGTATGCCGATGATGTTGTGGACTACCTTTCTCCCAGTGCTGATCCCCACCAGGTACAACGGATAGAACAAAAACTTTCTATGCTACATGACCTTGATGTTCGTCAATCCCGGTTACGACCAGCATTAAAATTTATGAAGCGAAAACTTCCATTTTGCTTCGGAGTTATTTTGTCTGACTTTCAGCACGATATGGAGGAATTTCAAGGAATAACTGGGGCAACTGCCCGTTGGCAGTTACCGGCATATGAATTAGTTGCAATTCATCTGGTGAGTGGTGCAGAAATGAACCATCAAGGATTTTGCGGTGGGCAGTTGTGCTTGCAGGACGTGGAAAGCAGTAGTCATTGTTGTGTCGATTTAAGTCGTTGGCGTGAATATGATTTAGGGCAAAAACAGCGTCGTCAACAAATGATGCATGCCTTAGATTATAGTGGCATTAGTTCTTTGTTGATTGAGATTGGTAAAGCTGATGTACAAATGGAGATAAACAATTTTTTTATTCGTCGAGGTTCGTCTCGATGTTAGCTGGAGTATTAAAGATGAAAAGTTGCTATTTTCTAAGCTGTATATATTTTTTTATTTTTTTCCCCGGTATTGTTATAGCGGGGGGGCACGGTACAGTTACAATTTTTCATGCTGGTAGTTTGAGTGTCCCCATGGCAGCGATGGAAAAGGCTTTTGAGAAAAAATATCCAGAAATAGATATACAGCGAGAATCATCTGGAAGTGCAAAAGCCGCTCGCAAAATATGTGAGCTAAGAAAGCCTTGTGACATAATGGTTGCAGCAGATTATAAAGTGATTGACAAGCTTTTAATGCCTGATTTTTCAGATATAAATATACGTTTTGCTTCGAACCGAATGGTTCTTTGCTATACAAATAAAAGTCGCTATTCCGATAGTATAAATGACAAAAATTGGATGGATATTTTACAAAAAGATGATGTTGTTTGGGGGCAGTCAGATCCAAATCTTGATCCATGCGGCTATCGTACTTTAATGGTATTGCAGCTAGCAGAAAAATATTACAAGCGACCTGGCTTGTATAATAAAATTATTTCTGAACATCCTGAACGGAATATTCGACCTAAAGCAGTGGAACTAATCTCATTATTGCTAACAGGCAATATGGATTACATTTGGGAATATCGTTCTGTAGCAGTACAGCACCACTTGAAATATATCGAATTACCAGAACAGATAAATTTAGGTAATTATAAGTTTGATGGCAATTATGCTGTTGCAGCTGTTGCTGTGAGCGGAAAAAAACCGGGGACAACCATGACGATGAGGGGAAAATCGATCACCTATGGAGTGACCCTGTTGAAAAATGCTCCTAATCGTGAGGCTGCTATCTCATTTTTACAATTTATGTTTGAGCCTGATGAAGGACTGAAAATCTTACAGGAAAAGGGGCAGCCTCCTTTTGTGCCAGTGAGGGTTCCGTCTGAAAACATGAAAGCGTTGTTGCCTGTTCAACTTCAGTCAAGCGTTGTAGTTAAAAAGTAGGGGGGGCAATTGCAGCGTAAAGACCTCTTTTTTAGGGGAGCAATAGTCTGTGCGGCTATAGTGATTGTTTTTATTGCTTTGCCTATTGTACAGATGATATTAGCGCCAACATTGGCTGATCTAGTGCTGGTTATATTTGATAAGGAGGTCGTAAGGTCAATTTTGCTTAGCCTCGGAGCTGCGAGTTGTGCCGCCCTTATCTCTTTTGCTGTCGGGACGCCTTTAGCTTATCTGCTAGCTCGTTGTGAATTTCGCGGTAAACAACTTGTTGAGGGAATTATTGATTTGCCGATTATAATTCCGCATCCAGTTGTTGGTATTGCCATTCTTGGTGTTACAGGACGAAATTACTGGTTAGGCAAAGTTTTGACTGAGCTTGGCATTCGCATTATGGGAAGTGTTACCGGTATCGTTGTAGTTATGACCTTTGTTGCAATTCCTTTTTATATAAAAGCAGCAAAAGAGGGATTTGAGGCAATTTCTCCGCGCTTGGAGAAGGTTTCGCGTAGTCTTGGTGCTTCAATGTTACACACTTTTTGCCATATTACCTTTCCACTTGCCTGGCGCAGTATTTTGACTGGAATAATAATGGCCAGTGCCAGAGCTATTAGTGAATTTGGAGCTATCGTTATTGTTGCTTATCATCCCATGATTGCACCTGTGATGATCTATGAACGTTTCGAATCATATGGTTTAAAATATTCCCAACCTGTTGCTGTCTGGCTGATTGCAATATGCCTGGTACTGTTTTTTGCCTTACGGGTTTTGACTGCCCAACGAAAAAAAACGTCATGATTTCAATTCAAAATCTTCAGATTGATCTTGGTGATTTTCATCTGCGAAATATTGATCTTGAGATCTTGGAAAATGAGTTTTTTATTATTATGGGTCCGAGTGGCTCTGGCAAGACTGTTTTACTGGAAACCATTGCTGGATTGGTTTTGCCTACATCGGGTGAAATAAGAATTGATGGACAGGATATCGTTCCATTATCGCCTGAAAAAAGGGGTATAAGTATTGTTTATCAGGATTATGCTTTATTTCCACACAAGAACGTTGTTGAAAATATTCAATACGGATTGCGATTTAAAAAGTCGACTACCGTTCAGAAACAGCAAGAGTCGCTACAGACATTGATTTCGTTGTTGGATCTTGCAGGATTGGAAAAACGCTATCCCGAAACATTGAGTGGTGGTGAGCAACAGCGTGTAGCTCTGGCGCGGGCATTGATAGTTGAACCGAAAATTTTACTTCTCGATGAACCGCTATCAGCTCTTGATCCCCGTCTGCGGGAAGAGTTTATAGTCAGGCTTAAACAACTACACCAGAATACTACGACAACTATTCTTATGGTAACTCACGATTTTTCTGAGGCTATTGCTTTAGGTATTAAAGGAGCAGTGATAGCGGATGGAAAAATTGCACAGACTGGAAAGTTGGATGATATTTTTAAACGGCCAAAATCTGTAATGGTGGCTAACTTTGTTGGTATGAAAAATCTTTTTAAAGCTACTGTAAAAAATAGGGTAGCGCGTATTGATAGTGTGCAAATACAACTAGAACGCGAATATCCAGAGTCAGAGCTTTATGTTGCCATAAGACCAGAAAATATAGCACTGTCAACTGAGCGGCCAATAGGGGTAACTAACTGCTTTTGTGGTCATATCGAGCAAGTAACTGCCCAAGGGTTTTATTACGATATTAATATAAAGGTTGGCAATATAGATTTTTATGTTCTTGTCTCCTATGGAGATTTCCATGTAATGAAGTTGTTGCGTGGGCAGGATGTATTCATATCTTTTAAAATCTCGGACATTCATGTGGTGGGATGTTAATACAAAAGGAAATCTCCAGGCTTTGCCGGGGGATATTTAGTCCCAAGGCCGCGCGGGAAAACTCATCATCCTCAAAAAAACGGTCTGATCGCAGCGAAATCACTCTTGCCCTGACAGAGCAAGCCCAGATAACTGCGCACCACATCAGAAGTAGCAATGCCCCGTTTTGGCGCTGCCTTATCAATACGTGAAGCCAGCGAAGTATATCGATTCAAGGCCATACCGACCAAAGCCATACCGGATTGGGAAGTATAGAATTCCTGTTTGGACTGCTCAAGCTGGAAGCGGGGAAATGTCACAACAAAAATTCCTTGGGTGAATTTTAAAGCGCTTCAATAATAACAGAAAAACAGAATAAAATCATCTGATTGTCAAAGAATGGGGCAAGATTTTATGTTTGTTGGTTCACTGATTCAGGTAAAAATATTGATCCATTTCGCGTGTAGATTAGTCATGGTTTAAGGATGATAAAATGATAAGTTTAAAAAAAGCTCTCGATATCATATTGAAGCATACCCCTTTAATGCCGCAAGAAATGGTTGGGATCCTAGATATTGTTAATAGTGTGAGCGCTGAAGATGTAAGTGCGCCATGGGATATGCCTCGTTGGGATAATTCAGAGATGGATGGTTTTGCTATAAACAGGGTTGATTGCAAAATTGGTTCACATTTGAAGGTTGTCGATTACTTGCCAGCTGGTAAGCCGGCCGATAATGTGAAAGTTGCCCCAGGAACAGCAGTAAGAATTATGACTGGAGCACCTATCCCTAATGGTTGTAGTGCCGTAGTGCCAATTGAGAACACTGAATATGATGGTGGCTACGTAACTATAAAGGAAAAAGTGCAGGCTGGAGATTATATCAGAACTCAAGGCAGTGATATTGCCGCAGGAGATGTGTTAATTACTTCCGGTACTGTTTTACGTCCGGGTGAAGTAAATCTTCTAGCTGCCTTTAATAAAAATGAATTGCTTGTCTATGCTAGGCCAAAGGTTGCGATTCTGTCTACCGGCGATGAACTGGTCGCTTTGGGAGAAACCGCAGGTTCGGGGAAAATTATTGATAGCAATGCCTATTCTCTGGCAGCTGCAGTTAAGCAGCTTGGTGCCAGCCCATACTTACTTGGGATTGCAAAGGATAATTTAGAAAGTTTGACTGCAAAAATTATGCAGGGATTAGGGGCAGATATCTTGATTACTTCTGCGGGAGTATCTGCTGGTGATAAAGATTTGGTGTGTGAAGCGCTGAAAAACGTTGGTGTAGAGCAATTATTTTGGCGAGTTGCCATGAAACCTGCCGGCCCGACATCCTTTGGGGTAAGGGGAAGAACTTTGTTCTTTTCAGTGCCGGGTAATCCAGTGTCTAGTATGATCGGTTTTGAGGAACTGGTTCGACCGGCATTATTGAAAATGATGGGACATCACACGTTGTTTAAAACGCTTTATACAGCAACAGCAAAGAGCAAATTTGTTAATTATACCGGCAAAGTACGTTTTTTACGTGTGAAAGTGACAGAGACACCGAATGGGTTAGTTGCTGAGAGTGCTGGTAATCAAAATACCGGCGTATTAAGCACTATGATTCGAGCTAATGCGTACATTATTGTTGCGGCTGAACAAAACGTAATTGAATGTGGTGAGCAGGTGAGAGTTCGTTTTTTGTAAAATGCAACACTATATAAACAGCTGTTGCAGCTCCAGTCGATGTCTGAATTTAATACCCTTGTAAAAAAGGGGAGGATATAAATAGTGATTTCCAATACACCAGAAGCCTTACCTGCCTTGCTCGATTATCCCAGTAAGTTATTTGTTGAAACAACTACACGCTGCAACCTGCTTTGTCCTATGTGCGTCAAGCAGTCAAAAGGTTCCTGCATAAAATTAGGTAACATGGATTGGGAAATATTTGATTGCTTAAAACCTGCTTTTCCATTTTTGCAAGCATTAGTTCTCAACGGAATAGGCGAGCCACTAATGCATCCCCATATCATCGATTTTATATATTCAGCACGTCAATTGATGCCCGATGATAGCTGGATTGGTTTTCAATCAAATGGATTATTGTTGGACAAAAAATGTGCAGAATTGCTGGTACGCTCAGGCCTTGATCGCTTGTGTCTTTCTGTCGATGGTATTAAGCCGGAAAGTTTCAATAAAGCTAGAAAAGGAGAACAGTTAAGCGATATAGAACGTGCTTTAGCCTTTTTAGATGTAGCTCGTCGGGACAATGTTGACACATGTCTTAAAATTGGGATTGAGTTTGTTGTAACAGAGATAAATAAAACGGAATTATCGCCAACTTTGCGCTGGGCGGCAGGGCAGGGTGTTGATTTTGCCATTGTTTCCCAAGCACTGCCTTACAATCGATCGGCAACAAGACAATTGGCGTATGATAGTAGCTCAGACAAAGCGGTTGAAATTTTTTCTAAATGGAAAAATAAGATGGCTAAAATGGGATTGGATATTTACCAGTATAATTCGGTTGCACGTTCGACGGGATTATTTGCAATGTCCAGCTATGATCCGCTGTTGGCCAAGGTTATGCGTATGGTTGACGAACTGCGGGCAGAAGCAAGAGCTGAAAATGTTTTTTTAGATATCCCCAGTTTATTGCGCCGCAATACATTCCAGGGGCAAGAATTGATGGAAATTTTTACAGCTGCACAAAATGTGGCAGATGAGGTTGGAATGGAACTCAAATTGCCAGCTGCATTTCCTGTTTATGAACGTAGTTGCCCATTTGTTAAAGATGGATCGGCTTTTGTGTCATGGGACGGCAATGTCCA
>NBLX01000103.1 GCA_002084705.1 Desulfobacteraceae bacterium 4572_35.1 | reverse complement strand
CGCTCAACGTGCCAACCGTAGGATAGGTAGCGGGTGGCAACCTCTTCACTAAACGCCAGTGAGGTATCACCTTCGATGGTGATTTTGTTGTCAAGATACAGGTAAACCAGGTTGCCAAGCTGCAGGTGCCCGGCAAGAGACGCCGACTCCGCTGCAACCCCTTCCATAACATCACCGTCACTGCAGATTGCGTAGATGTTATAATCAAACAGATCGGAATCTAACTTATCTGCCAAAAACTTTGCGCCCATCGCCATGCCGACTCCAACAGAGATCCCCTGCCCTAAAGGTCCGGTAGTGGTTTCTACCCCGCCGGTATGACCAAACTCTGGATGACCGGGAGTTTTGCTGTCGAACTGGCGAAAGTTTTTCAAATCGTCAAGGCTGATATCGTAGCCGCTGAGGTGTAGTGTGCTGTACAGCAACATCGATGCATGACCACAGGAGAGGATAAAACGATCGCGCCCGGGCCACTGTGGGTTGGCTGGATTATGGCGCAAATGGCGAGTATAAAGTAAGTACGCCAGCGGCGCACCCTCCATCGGAGTACCAGGATGCCCGGAGTTCGCTTGTTCAACGGCATCCGCAGAAAGGAGGCGGATGGTATCAATGGTTTGACCGGCAAGAACTGGATCTATAGTAGAATTGTTGCACATAATTATTGAAGCTCCTTTGGAGGGCGGATAATAACAGTAAAAGTATAAAATAAACGCCTAATGCCGATAAGATGTCAGCATTAGGCGCAAATGGCGTAAAAACAGGTAGATTATGAGTTTAAATATGCTTTGATGCTGGCAGCTATTATTTCAAAGATCTTAGTAAATTCCTGTTCATCACGTTCAAGCAAAGTGATTCTGAAACCTTGCTCGGCGGTCGAAAAAGAGGTCAACGGTACCACGCAGATTCCGGTTGATGCCAGCAGGTAGTAGACAAAACGCTTGTCGTGAGAGGTTCCCGGTTGTGCTACGAGGTCTTCTATCATCTCTTTGACCTGCGGAATCTCGATGGGCAAAAACTGTTTTGCCTGTAATGCACTTGGTTCAAATGCAATACTCATATAAAAAGCACCGTTGGTGCGATTAACCTTTATGCCGTCCACTGTTTTCAAAATATCATAAGCGATATTAGAAAACTTTTCGTAGCGACTGGTGCGCTCTTTAAGGTATTGCGGATATTTCGGATGGCTCAAAATTGGTGGAATCGCTTTTTGTGGCAGAGTTGTGGAACACACTTCAACCATTTTAGAGTCAATTATCGATTGAATATAGCGATCGAACAGGGGATCTTTATCCCGATTATAAACCTCGATCCAGCCACAGCGCGATCCAGGCCACGGCACTTCTTTGCTTATCCCTTTCATGGCGATAGTCGGAACATCGCCAACAAGATCGGACAACGGTTTGGTTGATTCGCCGTTGTAGATAATGTTGTGATAGATTTCGTCACATATTATGAATAGGTCGTATTCACGGGCAATGGTGATCATCTCCATCAGTACCCGCTCTGGATAAACTGCGCCGGTAGGATTATCCGGGTTGATTATCAGTAAACCGCTGATTGCCGGGTTGTATTTAATCGACAATCGTAGATCGTCTAAATCTGGATACCAGTTATTGTCAGGATCAAGGCGGTACGATACCGGAGCTTGTCCGGCATGGGCGGCTTCTCCTGAAGAGTGGGTGGAATACGTTGGTGACGGTCCGATAACCCGCGCTTCGCGCTTTAACAACCCGTACACCTTTTGAATGGCATCGCCGAGGCCATTAAAAAAGATAATATCTTCCGCAGTGATTTGCACCTTGCCGCGCTTATTGGTGATGTCTGCTAAAAATTGGCGAGTTTCCAATATCCCCTTGGTGGCACAATAGCCGTAAGAGCAATCGGTCATCGCCAGATCAGCAACAATCTGTTTCATCCATTTGGGGATTTTCTCCCCTTTGGCGATGGGGTCACCAATATTTTCCATATTAGTTTTAATCCCCAATTTGCCCAGGGTCTCGGCAATTTCTACAATTGCCCGAATTTCGTAAGTTAGTTCGCCTGCACCAATGTGGACGATATTGTTTCTCATAGTATTAAGTCTTTCCTGTATTGTTACTTGCATGTTGATTAAAACTAACGCAAAACCGCTACCAGTATGCCTCAAACGGTACGCCAATCGGCATTATTTTACCGGCAAATACTGTAGTGGTGGTTAACATAGCAATGGTGCTAAGTCAAACTAATTTAGTTCTGCGCGGCTTTCTCCAGATCTTTTGCCTGCGGCACCGCTTTGGGCAAATAACGATTTAAATCAAACAGTCCAGCTTGCATTGGGTCATCTTCGTAAAAACGTTTTTGCATCCAATCAAAACTTTGCCAAAATTCACTGTTAGCTCTGTTGACCAGATACTTATTAAGTTGTGCCATTTTTTCATCGGTGCGTTCAAAATTTTGTAACAGCTTAAAGAACTCCGGCACATCGGCAAGATCTACTTCAATAAATATATTAGGGAAAGAACCAACAAAGCCGGGGATAAAATCCGCCTTGTCTTTATTTGGCTTTAAGCGACTTGATTCATCAAACATAAATGCCACATTGTCGTGCCAACGATTGACAACAATCGAAAAAACAATATCTTTTTTATTGGGGATTTTAATCCTTAAATAACCAAGATTGGCATAATGGTCGGTTATATGGGTCACAAAATTGGCTCCACTCGTATTAAGTGCCTGCAGTGCCTGCACGTAATCGCTGGGGGTCTTATAAGTTTCCGGCAACGGTGGCGTTGCCTGGGTTTCCCCATTTATCTTATAATTTAAGGGATCAAAGGTTATCCCGGTTACCGGATTGATGCGTTGATGAATAAGATGTTCAATAAACTCTTTTTTGTAGTTATCACTGAAGTAGCTAATATTTGTTGGAATTTTGAAGATCTCGACATCAGCAAAAGTTTTCTTATTTAAGCCTTTATACCAATCGGCAACGAAATCTAGCCGGCTTTCCTGTGGCATTAAATTGATAAAATTGCTCTCACCGTTTATGCGTAAATTATTCATATAGCGGCGAATATTCGCCTGATGACCGACGTTGCCAAACACATCAAAGCCGGCAACCAGCGAATAATAGATGCGTTCTAAAATTGGATAATCGATAACCCACATGGTGCGGGGCAGGTCGCCTAATGCCCCCTTATGCACTGAGGCACTGTCGAAATGGCGGTACACCGTTAGTAGTGGTGCATCTGTGGCTTTATCTCCCGGCCAAATCGAGTCGTAACCTAAACCGTGTGGATAGATGATTTTATAAAACTGATCTCGCTTACGCAGAAAATTTACCGCTTTCTTATTGTATTCGTTGCTGAACGATTTCCACACCGATATATCGCTCCCCTTTTCGATTGGCATGGCAAGTTCGTCGGTATACTGGCGCAGAAAGCCAGGATAGATAACACTCAGATCACTAGCAGGATCCATAAACATCACCCAGAAATGATCGTGGATAACATTCAGGGCAATCTGTCCCTTACAAACCGGTCCACGGATAAAAGTCATCAGAATATAGTGGGCATTATCGAGTAAAAACTGATAACGGGAGCGTGGTGGAATCTGCATGTAAGCGACAAAAGGATTGGCACTCAGTTTAGGATCAAAACTAATCTTGTGTGGTTTTTCATCCCATTGCGGCGCGATAAACAGTTCTTTAAAGCGTGCCATAGTTTGATCGTTCAATTTAAAAACCATGTGGGTTTTATGAACAATGGTGGAATGGACTTTGCTAAAGCGATAATAAAAAGTCTCCACCCCTGGATCATCATATGGACGTATTGTGTCTATAACATATGGCGTTTCACCCGGCGGCGTGGTGGAGCGGACTAATTCGAAAAACTCTTCTGGGTTATTATTGAAATTGATATGGGCTAAAAATAGATGTTCATATAAATAACGTGCAGTAACGCTGTGTTTAGGATCTTGATTGTTGAGAAACAGCTCCCATTTTTTAATCTCGGCATAAGCCGCTGCCGATGGGCTGTTGAGTTTAGCTTGTTCGGCACCGGTGGGACCTTTAGCGCCGGTTTGCAGCCACTGCGCAACGGTTTGGAACTCTTTGTCAGTTAATGCCGGAAAACCAAACGGCATGCCACCGTTGGGGTGTTTTTCCAGATACTCGCCCACCTCGATAGAATTTTCACTGCAACTCAAGTCACTGGCTTCGGGGAAATAATCACCAATACTAAGCGGGTTTTTCATTTTATGAGCCAGCAGATGAATCATTATTGAATCGTTGTTATCAGCCTGGGCTGTGTTCTTAGTAACAGAGAAAAATCCTTTATTGCGCCACTCCTCGGTCGATTTAGCATCAATAAACAATCGGGTTGGATCTTGCGCCCGCAAGCGGGAGCCATCATACACTGGGATTTTACTGCCGCCGCGGTCGACCCCTTCAAAAGAGCTGAGCTTTAACTGACAAGGAGAGTTGTAACAGGAGTGGCAGCACACGCAGCGTTTATCCAAAATTGGTTTAACATCGCGCAGGTAATCGGTGCTAACGGCGGGATCAATAACAACCTTGATGGGGGTAGGCGCGGTAGCAGCGCAGCCACACAACAGCAATAATAGACAAAATATAAATATATGGCGCATAACCTTCTCCAAACAAGATACTGTAATTATTGGTGTGAAATTCACATACTTAAAATAGCTGAATATAGGGCGAAATGCCAGCCATTCTTGCCCACGCGATTGCAGTGCAGAAAAGTAGATGGTAGATTTTTTAGCGCAATTTGCTATCTTAACAACAGACGACAATGGATAACTGTATCAGCAACAGATTGTTTTTATGTTATTGCAATCAACGGAGGTACTGATGATCTCTCCACCGGATGTTCGTTTGCTGGATCAACCCTCGCTATCTGTCATGGATTTATACGGACGGATGTTTGCTTACACCTCAGCCAAGAAATTTGTCGGCATTCAACCGGCAATGTGGCAATGTTCCGACGAGAGTCAAGGTATCAAGCGTTCATTGTTTGGTTACGTTTACAATTGCCCGGTGTTTAATCTTGGGCGGGTAGGAGCTTTAGTTGATGAGCAGCGACTGATTCCGGCTGGGCGTCATGGGCAGGATCTGGTGATTTTCGGCGGTAGCCATATTGGCAGTAATGTTATCGACGGCATCGGTCATGTCGACAGAGTTAGTGGGCACACCTCGCCATGTTGTGGCATGCTGTATCGGGTTTTGAAAGATTATCTCCATCTGTATCGTCGTGCTTACGGATTAATCCGCCTGTTTCGTGAGGGGAGCAGTTTCCGTATTGAAATCCCCTACAAATATCTGTTTGTGCCACGCGCCACCACTACTCCGCAGTTTAAGTTGCATGTTGAGCAACTGGTGGATGGCAACGCCTTGCGGGATTCGGGTAACGGTAAAGTATATCGTTTAAACAAAGAGTTTGCCAAACGGCATGAATTTGCCGTGCGTCAACTTGATAGTGTTGGCTGCGCCATAGGTGATTTGCTCGAAAGCGATCATTTTACCTTTGTGCAAAAACTGGATTACGACAGTAAAGAGATTGGCGATCTTATAACTACTTCGGTCTTTGGTTTTATGAGTGAAGTAGTCACATCTGTCAATCCCCATCGCCGCCTGGCTGACATCAACACCTGGCGTCAATTTCATCATCTAGTTACCTATTTGACCGATCATTTTGAATTGCGTGATCGTAATATTTTTATTGTTGCCGGATTATGCCTTGACCACAGCGTACGCTTAAACTCTATTGTGCCGCAGTTTGGTTTTTTACTGGAGGCTGGGCAGGTCTTGACTGCCAAATATTTTGGTCCAGTTGAAATCAATGAACTGTTAAACAGTCAAGAACCGATGCTGCCGGATTATACTTTTATGCAGTATGCCGGGGTGGGCTAACCAACGGAGAATTCTTCTGTGGCAGATTGCAACGGTAATACAATTTGCACAATAAGCCCACCGTTGGAATTGTTGCGCGCCATAATTGTGCCACGATGGTGAAGAATAGCACTCTTTGCAATAGCTAAACCAATACCCGTGCCGCCACTTTGCCGGTCTCTGGCATCGGCAACCCGAAAAAAAGGAGCAAAGATTTTGTCCAACATTTTTTCCGGTATTCCCGCGCCATTATCTGTGATTTCAATATTCAACTGATCTTGGGCAGTTGTTAAAATAACAGTGACAGCGGTGTTGTCGGCGGTGTAGTGAACTGCGTTGCGAATAACATTCTCAAAGGCCTGAGCTAATATCCC
>NBLX01000016.1 GCA_002084705.1 Desulfobacteraceae bacterium 4572_35.1 | reverse complement strand
GTTACATCGACTGCAGCTGAACTGTATCTCAAACAGGGATTAAGAGAGAAAGCTGTTGATGTATATAAAACATTGGTACAACAGCAACCTGACAATGAGGCCTTGAGTGGTAGGTTAAACGAATTGCTTGAGCAGTCTGTTGATAATAGCGATATAAAACAGAAACAATTGCTAAATAGCTTAGAAAAATGGCTTAGCTCCATTAAACTCAGGAGGAAACATGTTTAAGTCGACATTGAAAACAATTGTGGAGCAAACACCTGGGGCCCAATCGGCAATTTTGATGGGCTGTGATGGTATCGCAGTTGATTCTTTTTCTCTTCAGAATGTTAGTGGTGATGGTCATCAGTCTGTTGTGGTTGAGTTTGCCTCAGTAGTTCGTGAGGTGGCACATACGGCAACGTTATTAAGTGTTGGAGAGTTAGAAGAGATCGCCATTAAGTGTGAAAATATGACAATTCTGCTTGCTGTGCTGACCAGCGAATACTTTGTTGCTTTATTGATAGGGCGAGATGGAGTGCCAGCAAAAGGGCGTTATCTGTTGCGACGCGATGCACATATTTTGCAGGCTGCTCTGGTTTAGCAATAAATTGAATAGAGAAGTTACGCAAAAAAAATAAGGAAAAAGTTTTGAAAATTCTTGTTTTGCACGGACCGAATCTCAACATGTTGGGCATTCGCGAGCCTGGTATATATGGTGACGAAACGCTGGATACTATTAACGATAAGATTTTGGCATATGCGGCAACAAAAAACTATTCACTTGAAGTTGAATTTTTTCAATCAAACCACGAGGGTGTGCTTATAGATCGCATTCATGCTGGATTTAATGATGGTGTAAGTGGAATTGTGATTAATCCTGGCGGTCTTACACATACCAGTGTTGCTTTGCGTGATGCTATTAGTGCCGTGCACATTCCAACAGTGGAGGTTCATCTATCGAATGTCCATGCTCGGGAGAGTTTTCGTCATCATTCGTATATAGCACCAGTAGCCATTGGTCAAATTGCTGGTTTTGGTTCTACGGGTTATCTTATGGCGCTGGATGGGTTACTGAGTTGTTTATCATATGAATAGCTTGATAATTTGTGTAAAAAATAATTTAGGATAGGCGGGCACTATGGTTTTTAGTCTCGCTGAAGAAACGGTGTTATGTTAGTGTCTAGAGTTGCTCGGTTGCGATCAGTAATGACGCATGCCGGATATGATGCAGTGTTATTGCTGGGTATGGTGAATATCCGTTATCTGTGCGGATTCTGTGGTACCGATGGTGCTCTGGTTGTTACACACAATCAAGTGTTTTTCTTGACCGATTCTCGCTATACCAGTCAGGCTAAACAGCAGGTAGATGCTACTGAAATTGTTGAATATAGCGATAAATTACAGGCTGTTGGGTCTGTATTGCGTGATACTCTTAACAATCGTGGTTCCAAAGTTGGTTTTGAGTCTAAACTGGTTAGTGTTGATCAATTTCAGCGTCTTGAAAAAGAGTGTTCCGCATGTGGATTTATAGCTGCAGATGATGAGATAGTTGGCTTGAGGCAAATAAAGGATGATGATGAAATTGTCTGTCTTACTCAAGCCGCTCATTTAAATCATTTAGCATGGTCCAGATTGTTGCCGGAGATAAAAACCGGTTCGAGCGAGGCGGATATTGCCCTAGAGTTAGAATTTATTTTACGTAAACTTGGTGGCGAGGATAAGGCTTTTGATTTTATTGTCGCTTCGGGAGAGCGTGGAGCTATGCCTCACGGTGTAGCTTCTAGCAGACAGTTGCAGCGAGGCGATTTAGTTACTGTTGATTTCGGTACCAAGTGGCAAGGTTACCATTCTGATGAAACTGTAACCTTTGGTGTTGGTGAGGTCTCACATCAACTGCGAAAGATTTACGATGTTGTATTGGAAGCCCACGATAGAGCTTTGAGTAGTATAGAATTGTCTGCCTCGGCACGTGAAATTGATAATGTCGCGCGCCAGTATATTGCTGAACAAGGCTATGGTAGTTATTTCGGCCATGGTCTTGGTCATGGGGTTGGTCTTGAGGTGCATGAAGCCCCGGTTATTTCCCCTCGCTCCGAGGTGTTGTTGCAGGCGGGGATGGTTTTTACCATTGAACCGGGGATATATATACCCGGAGTTGGTGGTGTGAGAATTGAAGATACTGTGGTATTAACTGATGATGGTTGCCGTTGTTTAACACAATGTCCCAAGCATTATCTGGCAATAAGTTGATTTAGAAAATACTTAAAATTTGACAGGTGTGTCACAAAAAGAAGCGGAGAAAACTAATGGATATTAAAGACATCAAGACATTAATTAAAGTTGTAACCGATACCGATATTACTGAATTTGAGATGGAAACTGAAGAGCAGCGCCTAGTTATTAAACGTGGCTCCAATCCGGAGTATGTTCAAGTCGCGGCACCGGCTTATGCTACAGCACCGCAGGCAGTGCAAGCACCTGTTGCGCCAGTTGTTGCAGCTCCAGGAGCTGAGGCAGTTGCCGCTCCAGAAAATGATAAATATGAAACTGTTTCCTCCCCTATTGTTGGAACATTCTATGCTGCTCCTTCACCAGAATCTGATGCTTATGTGAAAGTTGGTGATGTTGTCGAAGTAGGTCAAACATTGTGTATTGTTGAAGCTATGAAACTGATGAATGAAATAGAGGCTGAATTCAAGTGCAAGATCATTGAAATCGTCAAAAATAATGCTCAGCCTGTTGAATTTGGTGATGCCTTGTTCGTTGTTGAAAAGGTGTAATTTTTATCCTGTAATTTCAGTAAGATAGCAAGTATTATGCTGTATTAAGTTCTGGAGAGATTATGATACACAAGGTTGTCATTGCCAATCGCGGCGAAATAGCTCTACGTATACTGCGCGCGTGCAAAGAATTAGGGATAAAGACTGTTGCCGTTCACTCTGATGTTGATAGTGAGGCTCTGCATGTAAAATTGGCAGATCAGAGTGTTTGTATCGGTGGGGCTGCTAGTGCCGATAGTTATCTGAATATGAAGGCGATTATTAGTGCAGCGGAGATAACTGATGCTGATGCCATCCATCCCGGGTATGGTTATAATTAAAGCCACCGCTGGCGGTGGTGGTCGTGGCATGAAAATTGTCCATTCGTCTACATCGTTGCCGAACGCTTTTGCGGCAGCACGTTCGGAAGCTAAGTCTGGGTTTGGAAATCCAGAAGTGTATATAGAACGTTATTGTGAGCGTCCGCGCCATGTCGAGATCCAAATTTTAGCAGATAAGCATGGTAATGTAATTCACCTCGGTGAACGTGATTGCTCAATTCAGCGGCGCCATCAAAAACTGTTGGAAGAAGCACCATGTAATATTTTACCGGATGATGTGCGTCAGAAAATGTGCGATTGTGCGGTTGCTGCTGCTAAAGCTGTTAATTATTCCAGCGTAGGCACCATCGAGTTTTTGCTCGATGCCAACAATGATTTCTTCTTCATGGAGATGAACACCAGAGTTCAAGTTGAGCATCCAGTAACGGAGATGATAACAGGTGTAGATATTATCAAGGAGCAAATAATGTCTGCGGCTGGTGAGCCGTTGCGATTTACACAGGATGATATCCAAATTCGTGGTCATGCTATTGAGTGTCGCATTAATGCCGAAGATCCAGTGAAATTCACTCCATGCCCTGGTTTGATAGATGGATACCATACCCCGGGTGGATTGGGTGTTAGGGTGGATAGCGCAGTTTACGATCATTACAAAGTTTTGCCCAATTACGATTCTATGATTGCTAAGTTGATTGTTCACGCTGATACTCGTGAAGAGGCTATCAAGCGGATGAGTCGTGCCTTAGATGAGTATATTATCGAAGGGATTAAAACTACGATCTCTTTCCATCAAAAAATTATGAACAATAAAGAATTTATTGAAGGTGATATTGATACCGGATTCCTTGAACGCGTTAAAATGTAGTGTTACTGAATTAAGTAAGACAAAAAGCGGGGGCAATGTCACCGCTTTTTGTCGTTAAAGCGAAATGTTATGCAATTAAAACTTGGTCATATCGATTATCTTAACTGTGTTCCACTATTTCATCACCTGCCCGATTGTGGTTTTGATGGAAGAATTATCAACGGTGTTCCATCGCAACTGAACAAAATGTTAGCTTTGGGTGAGGTGGATGTAAGCCCATCATCATCTTTTGAATACGGGCGACATTATAAAGATTATTTGTTGTTGCCAGGGCATTCCATAAGTGCATTTACTCAGGTGCAAAGTGTACTGTTTTTTAGCTCTACACCCATCGAAAAACTGAATGGACAACGAATATACCTTACTGGAGAATCGGCAACCTCGGTAAATTTGCTACGTGTCATGTTGCACGAGTTTTATGGCTGGCAAAAAGTAGAGTGCGAAGTGCCAGTAAAACCGATAGAAAAAATATTAGAACAGGGGAAACCGGCGCTGTTGATTGGTGATCGTGCCCTTAAGGTATCTTTGACTAATGAAAGTGTTGATTGTATAAAATATGATCTAGCACAGTTGTGGTGGCAGCATACGGGGTTACCATTTGTTTTTGCCCTGTGGATTGTGCGTAGAAAAGCCTTTGAATCATTGCCCGATGAATTGTCTTTGTTGAATCAGCAATTGACACAATCGTACCAGATTTACTCTGATGATCCCCTTACGTTGGCCCAAACTGTACGACCACAATGGCTTACAGCTGAACAGTTGGTAGGTTATTGGAGTTCGATGTCATATTTACTCGACGAACAGCAGTTAAAAGGTTTGAATTATTTTTTTCAGTTGTGTGTTAAATACAATTATTTGCCACAAATGCCGGAGTTGAACTTTACTTAATTCGTTAAGTGAGGATATAATTTTATTTGACACAGAGGCACGAATGAATTACAAATAGCTTCACATTTGCCCGGGTGGCGGAACTGGTAGACGCAAGGGACTTAAAATCCCTCGGCCTTTGGGCTGTACGAGTTCGATTCTCGTCCCGGGTACCATTTGAAGAGATAGCCTCTGATTCGTCAGGGGCTTTTTCTTTGTCTTTTTTCGTCCGACACTGTCTAAATATTACCTGAATATATTTATATTACTGGTGGTTATGGATTATAACTAGTTAAGATAGAACACATTTCCTGACGTGATAACAGCACTTGTGTGGATTGCTATCTCTTGTCGGTAGACGTTGAATTGGAAGTTATTGTTTTTTCCAGCCAGCGCTGGGTTAATCCAGAGTATGCGTCAACGCGTCTATCGCGCATAAATGGCCATATTTGACGTACTTGTTTATTTTGTTGCAGGTCAATTTTGGTGTATAGAATTGTGTTGTCGCTGTTGTTGGCGCGGGCAATAAATTCCCCTTGGGCACCGACGACAAAACTGTTGCCCCAAAATTGAGCCCCAGCGGTTTTTTTGCTCAAGTCCTTTTCGAACCCTACTCTGTTAACTGAAATTAGCGGGACGCCGTTGGCTATGGCATGGCTGCGTTGGATAGTTATCCATGCCTCCAATTGTCGTTGCTGTTCTGCTTTGTCATCGTCTGGATCCCAACCGATAGCTGTAGGGTAGACCAGGATTTCAGCACCGGCAAGGGTCATAAGGCGAGCGGCTTCCGGATACCATTGATCCCAGCATATAAGTACTCCGAGTTTGCCAATGCTTGTAGCTATCGGTTCAAAACCTAGATCGCCGGGGGTGAAATAGAATTTCTCGTGATAGCCGGGATCATCGGGGATGTGCATTTTGCGGTAGATTCCGGCGATGGAACCATCGCAATCAAGCACCACTGCACTGTTGTGGTAGATAGCTGTGCTGCGGCGTTCAAATAGCGATGTTACCAGTACAATGTTTTCCTGTTTGGCTACAGCAGCGAAAGCGTCGGTGGTTTTTCCGGGGATTGGTTCCGCGAGTTCAAAATTGTCGTAGTTGTGAGTTTGACAGAAATATAATGAAGTGTGCAGTTCCGATAACACCACAAGTTTGGCTCCACCTTGTGCTGCTTTACGAATAGCGCTGATGTTGGCAGCAATGTTTTTTCCCTGCTCTTGAGAATATTGTTGCTGTATTAAAGCTATCGGTAGTGTGGAACCACTTGTGTTTTCTCTGTCGGAGTATGGATTAGTCATGATAGTGTTCCTTGGGTTAGTTGCATAGTTAGACAGTGCAATGAACCATGTTGCACAATTACTGTATTGCAGTTGATGGCGATAATTTTGTGCGTCGGAAAAATTTGCTGGATGGTGCATAACGCCACCGAATCTGCTGGATCGTCATACACTGGAACCAAAACCGCACCGTTTATGATGAGAAAATTAGCGTATGTTGCTGGCAAGCGGTTTTTATTATTGTCAAATTTTGCTTCAGGTATTGGCAAGGGAAATAGCTTGAATGGTTTATCATCAAGGGTGGTGAAGCTTTTGAGCTGTTGCTCCATTTTTTTTAATTCTGCAAAGTGTTCATCGGTTTCATCATCGCAACTGGTGTAAATAATAGTATTGTCCGGGCACAGCCGTGCCAAGGTGTCCACATGGGAGTCGGTGTCGTCACCTGCCAGAAACCCATAATCAAGCCATAGCACCTGTTTTGTGCCGAACAGGTTTGAAAATGTTTTTTCCAGCTCAATTTTATTAAGGTGGGGGTTGCGATTTGGGCTGAGTAAACACTTACTTGTTGTCAGTAAAGTGCCTGCGCCGTCCGATTCTATACTGCCACCCTCAAGAACTAATCCCAGAGTTTTCATCGGGCAGCGGAAGGTGCGGATTCGCTGAAGTTGCCGATTGATCTGGTTGTCCAGATCTGCAGCAAATTTAAGTCCCCAACCGTTAAAACCAAAATCGTACAATAATACTTGATTGTTGAGGGTAACCCCGATGGGACCGCAATCACGCATCCATGTATCATTGATAGCTATGGCAATAAAATTTATATTTTTCAGGTTAGCTGAGCTGCCGATGAGTTTAGCGCGTATGTTGTCTAGATCATGGCATATCAATATGACGCGTTCGTAGGTGCTTATCAACGCTGTTAGTTGGATGAAAACGGTTTCGATTGCGCCCAAGTATTCACCCCAGTCGCTATCTGGTGTCGGCCATGCCAGTAGCACTCCGTCTTGGTGCTCCCATTCTGCAGGCAGGCGAATTAGATTTGTCGGCACTGGTGAACTCCTCGGGCGTTGTGAATTTGTTTAAACTGAAATATAGCGAAAAGAATGATTATCCAAAGGAGAATTATCGATCATTTACTGTTGAATGGCTAGTCTGTTTGAAAAAAAATATTATGGCACAGTTTACAGCTTGTAGGTGCAGCTTTATTTCCTTTTTTCTTTTCAGCTTTGTGACATGTCAGGCAAGCCTTGTGACCCTGTTTTTTGTTTTCAATAGTTATTTTTGTCGGGGTTTCACCCTTATGGCAATTTGTACAGGCCATTTTTTTACTATGTTCGCCATGGTTGAAGGTTACGGTGCCTTTTCCTGTGTACTGAATAGTGTCGGCTGGTACAGCTTCTGCTATCGCATTGTTGATAACTATACTGCTGAAAAATAAACCAGCTACAGCCAGCAGTATCAATGTAAGCAGGGCCTGTTTTGTTTTTGTGCAATTTGTTGATTGTGATCTCATTTTTTACCTCCATTGTTTTGAGAGTGTTTGTTGTGCTTGCTTGTAAATATTTTTATCGCGTTTATCCGTGTTTTTCATTCGATATCGCTCAACATGTCACCCGATGTCGCCCTGTATTTCTGTGATTACGGCATGTTATCGTAGTGTAGAGTTTTTAAAAAATGTTGGCATAATTGCCCTTTTTGAACAAATCTGTTAGGGTCAAAAATTATGGAGCCAGTTAAAATAGAGAGAACAGACGCAACTCTTAGTATCGACGGTGCGGTGATAAAACAGATTCGTGAGCAGCAATTATTGACGCAATTGTATGTCGCTAAGATGGTTGGTGTTACCACGGACACAATTTCACGTTGGGAAAACAAGCGATATCCAACGATTAAGCGGATTAATGCCCAGCGTCTGGCTGAAGCTTTAGAAGTTGAACTGGAGCAGATTGTCTGTGCTGATACGGCCGGGCGAAAGTCGCAACAATTCGAAAATAAATTTAGTGTGAAATTGTGGCTAGGCTTGGTTGTGATTGCGGTTTTTATTGCCGGAGGTTTATGGTTATTGATTCCGGCAAATATTATTGCTGAACGAGTGTTGCCCAGCTATGCTGCACCTGGGGCTACTATACCTGTTCATATTAGTTTAGTTGGTGCTGGTGCTCGTGGAGTTGTGCGCGAAACCTTGCCTGATGGTTGTACCTTGGTGAGCGCTGTTCCTGAACCCTCAAGTTTTGATAAAGAAAAGAGGTTGATACGCTGGATAGTGCAGATTGGTGAAAAGCCCTTTGATATATACTATGTTGCCAAAGTGAAGCAACGGGTGGTATTAAATTCTATGCTCCGTTTTGATGGAGTCATGGTTGCTCGCACTGCTACAGGTAGTGATCATGTAGAGTTGATAGGTGCAAATCAGTTGGTTTTGGCACACATTCATTGGGCTGATTTGAATGGAGACAGCATCATTGATGACGATGAGATGCTGGAGGCTTCCTGTTTAGGTGAAAATATGGTGGGTTTGCCGTTGGATATGGACAGTGTAGAGGACTTGTGGATTGAAGAATATTATCACTGGTCCGATCAGATGGGTAATTTTGTTCCAGGTAAGGCTTCAGTGCAAGGTGAAGATTTTGCAGCAGTGATTAAGTGATGAGGTCGAACTCAATGTGATTATTAGCACTTTTTCAAGTGCTAAGTGATTGGCTTTGTTTTATACTCCCAACGTTGATTAGCTCATGGTGCTGATCAATGTATTCTTTTTTCAGAATCATTATAAATCAAGCAGGTGAGCAGAATCATGGAAAAAGTATTAAAGCTGCTTGAGGCAGAGATGTCCCAAGTAGAGCAACAATTTAAACACGATCTTAATTCCGATGTTATGTTGATTCGCAAAGTTGGAGAGTATGTATTTTCTAGCGGTGGTAAGCGAATGCGACCAATGTTGGTTTTGCTTACTGCGCGTATGACCGGTTATCAGGGACAGCAGCATATCGGTGTAGCTAGTGTAGTAGAATTTATCCATACTGCGACTTTGTTGCACGACGATGTTGTTGATAGTGCTGATTTACGCCGTGGTGAAGCTACAGCCAATACGGTATGGGGTAACGAAGCTTCAGTTCTCGTGGGCGATTTCCTTTTTTCCAAATCATTTTCACTGATGGTACGTACTGGTAGCTTGGCGATTTTGCAGGCTCTTTCAGATGCTACTACCATGATGGCTGAAGGTGAAGTTTTGCAGTTGATAAGTACCTGTGATCTTGACTTAAGTGAAGAGAGTTATATGCAGGTGGTGCGGGATAAAACTGCGGTATTGATAGCGGCAGCGTGTCGCTGTGGTGGAGTGCTAAGCGGTGTTGATGCTGTGCAGGAGCAGGCATTGAACGATTTTGGTATGCACCTTGGCATTGCGTTTCAGTTTATGGATGACGCCCTCGACTATGTTGCCGATCAGGCTGAATTTGGTAAGGTTTGCGGTCATGATCTGGAAGAAGGAAAGATGACTTTGCCTCTGATTGAGGCGCTGCGTCATTGTAGTGATCAGGAGCGCGAGCATGTTGCTGATGTAGTCGCCAAAGACCAATTAAGTGATGAAGATCTGGCCAGCGTAACTGCTTTGATCCACCGTTATCATGGTATTGAATATACTCGGCAGCGGGCAAAAGAGTTGGTAGCGCTGGCGAAAGACTGTCTGAAGGTTTTCCCTGACAGTGAGGCCCGTCAGTCCTTGTCTGTTTTAGCTGATTATGTGGTGAGCCGTACCAAGTAAAATTACGTAAAATAACCGCAACTGTTAGTGAAATGCCCCAACTTATTTTAATGAAGTTGGGGCATCTCTGTTTTTATTGCATTTAGTTGGAGGGGAGAAGGGGCGATAGGTAAGAGTTGCAGGTGGTTGTTGAACATTGACATGTTTTTGGAATAGTCCATGCATTGTTGAAAACGAGTCAGCCAGGTAGGTTAATATAAGAGATGTCTGTTTTTTAAAGGATATCAATTGTGGATTTTACGAAGTATTTTTGTAGTTAAGAGGAAAAGAGTGAATTTATATGTCTCATGAAGAGCTTGTCCATAAAAGTTTTTTTGATTTTTCTCAAGCTAGGTATCCGATCTGTATTTATCACTGTGATGGGAAAAATTATATAGCAAAAACTGAATTTGGGCCGGAAGATATGATTATTAATGATGGTTCTGATTTGGCAACGCTGTTGGAACGCCACCGGCGGTTGCTTCCCCTCGCTATTATGTCCAGACAGTTGAGACCAAAAAAATGAACTGAATTTCATATAGATATTTTATAAACAAAAAAATGGGGGGGCAGCGTTTGTAATTAGACGCTGTCCCCCCCCCATTTTTTCTATTAAATTATATGATAATTGTTCGCTACTCTACCCCTGGGCTTTCGTCCACCTTATTATCCGCTGTTTTTGATGTAGTTGGTTTCCGCCGTGTTTTTTTTGTTGCTGTTTTGGGTACACTTTCAGCGGATGTTGTTGTATCATTACCGGTTTTTGTATCTTTTTGTCCATCTTCTGTTATTGGTTCTGTTTTTGATGTTGCTGTCTTACGTCTCCTGGTTGGTTTTTTCTCCTCGGGATTTGCCGGGATGTCACCATCGTTTACAATTTTTTGTGCTGTGGTTTTCTTTGTTGTTTCAGCTTTTTTAGTTGCGGTGGTTCTTTTTTTGGTTGTTGTTGCCGGTTTCTTCTTGTCTCCCGGCGGGGTATGCTCCGAATCTTCTTTGTCTCCGCTTCTGGCAGTTTGAGACACTTGTTCTGCTTGGATGTTAGAGGCCTCAGCATTTTTCTTGCTGGTTCGTCGGCGCACCGGTTTTTTTGTCGCGGTATCAACCGCAACATTGTCTTTGCCTTTGCTAACCTCGGTTGTATCCGTAGCTTCTAGCACTGTTTCCGCTGCTTTGCGTCGAGGTGTGCGACGCTTGGGCTTTTCTGCTATGTTTGGTTTTGTTTCTTCAGCTGTTGCTTCCCCGTTTGTTTCAGCCTTTTTGGAGATAACTTTTTTGGTAGCTGCCCGTCGGTGCCGCACCGGTTTTTTGGGCGCAGTTTCTACTTCCATCTCTTGGTTTTCTTTGTTTGCTTCGGTGTCGCTTGCATCCTCGCTTTTGACTGAAGTGTCAGTTATGTCAGTAGTCACACTTGTTTTGCGCTGAATAGCGCGTTTTTTTTCTGGTGTTGGTTTTTGCTTGTCGGTGCCCTGTGATTCTTTCGTGTCGGAAGCGCTGACATCAGGAACTTCTGTCGTTGTTTTTTGCTCAGATGGTTGGACCGTTGTATCCTCTTGGGGTTTTTCGCTGGTTTGAGCAGTTTGAGCTTCAGTCTGTTGTTGTTTGTTCTGTTTGTCCTGGGGCTCATTGGGGCGTCTGTTTGAGCGGCGTCGACGCCTTGGCTGTTTTTTAGTGGCTGTTTCAGTTGCCTTTGAGCTGTCGTTATTTGATTCCCCTGTGGTGTTAGATTCTGGTGTTTCTCCAGCAGGTTTAATTGCTTCGCTGTTTGTTTGTTCCGGCTGTTCACCATTGTGGTTTCGCTCAGCTAGTGCGATATCGACCAGTGGGGATTGATTGTTTCCATTTTGTTGATTTATTACTTGCTTGATAAATTCAAGTTCTGTTTGTTCTGGTAGATAGTGTTGATCTGCATTGATGTGGATAGTCAAGTTGTAACGCTGTTCAAGATCGAGCAATTCACGACGCTTGTTGTTTAAAATATAGTTGACTACCGCCACAGATGCTGTGCAATTTACTTTGCCGATGTTGCCTTTGGCTGTACCTGCCTGGATGCGTCGTAACAGGGAGACTGAACGCGCCTCAACGCTTTTTACCCGTCCTGTGCCAAGACAGTTGGGACAGACATGGTAAACTCCAGTTCCGAGATTAGCCTTGATTCTTTGTCGACTCATTTCCAGTAAGCCGAACTGGTGACTTATGCGTCCCACGGTAACGCGAGCTTTGTCCAGCTTCAGTGCGTTTTTGAGGGTTTTTTCCACTTCACGGGCATTTTTACGTTGACGCATGTCGATAAAGTCTATGACGATTAACCCCCCCATGTCACGCAATCGCAGTTGTCGTGCCACTTCTGTGGCAGCTTCTAGGTTAACCCTATGGGCAGTTGCTTCTACGTTTTGTTCACTGGACATTTTCCCCGAATTGACGTCAATAGCAACTAAAGCTTCAGTTTGATCAAGAACAATCGAACCTCCAGAGGGTAAATTTACTGTATTGCTGGATAGTTGCGCAATTTGCTCCTCTATTTGATAGCGTGCAAAGATTGGTCGACGTTCTTGATGTAGTTTTACTAGGGATGCATGTTCAGGCATAACTGCCTTAAAAAAATCACGTGCTTCCTGAAAAACTTTGCGATCATCAATGAGAACTTCATCTATTTCCGGAGAAAAATAATCGCGAATTGAGCGAATTACCAGATTAGATTCCTGATAAATCAATGCTGGAGCATTAGCGTTTTTGCTGTGAGTGATAATGCTATTGTAGGTGTTGAGCAGGTAGTCAAAGTCGCGTTTAAGTTCTTCTGTTGGTTGATCAATGGCGGCGGTGCGAATTATATATCCCATGTTCTCGGGTAATTCCAGATCCGCCATGGTTTTCTTGATCCCCTTGCGGATACTTTCGTTCTCAATTTTGCGTGAGATGCCTCTGGAATTACTCTCAGGCATGAGCACCATGTAGCGTCCTGGTAAGGAAAGCTCTGTGGTGAGGGCTGCTCCTTTGTTGCCACGTTCCTCTTTAACAACTTGAACTATAAGTTGTTGTCCCCGTTTAAGGATTTGATTAATTGGTGGACGCTTGACTGGTGAAGTGCCGTCTTCTTGCAGTGGATATAGGGAGGGGTGAATTTCACCTATTTGGAGAAATCCCGGGCGATTAGCTCCGTATTCAACAAAGGCAGCCTGCAGCCCCTGCTCTACTCGGATAACTTCGCCCTTATAAATATTGCTTTTAGTTTGTTGTTGACCGGCTATTTCAATATCCAACTCGGTCAAAATTCCATCTTCGACGATGGCCACCCGATCTTCTTCAGGAAGGGTAGCGTTGATCAACATTTTTTTACTCATTTGTAACCTTTAGAAACACTGACAGTCCGTGCCAGTGGCGGTGCGCACCACTTTTATGTGCGTATCGCATTTGATTTTGATTAACAGTGACAATTGTGTTTGTCACTACCTTGTACGAAATTTTATTCTAGCTCCGGTGTTGGATGCTCTAAGTGTCGCACAGTCGAACTTTTAAGGAGTAAGACTCAAGTATCGCAGCTATAAACTGCTTTCACAGTGATATCCTGATACAATAACACCGCATTCAATACTTAAACTGTGTGGCAACACAACCAACTTACGTAAGGCTTCTGTGCTCTTTGATAGCCGGAATAAAACTAAAAATTTTTTTTGCAGAATGATCTGTTTTCTGCCTGCTTGGTTGAACTGTATATTTTTAATTTTGTCCGCAAGGTGCCCAATTTTTTATTTGTGAACAAAACTGCCAGATTATAACAGAAAGATTGAATTGTTTGTATAAATTAAAACATATTTTGATCAATTGAGTTTCTCAATAGAGTAAGAAAGTTCTGCCAAACATTTGTAATCCTAGCACGTACTGCTATAGTTTTTGTCTGAAGGGGGTTGTTTTTTATCTTTCAACGGGTGCTTTTATTGCTGTGGATCGATACCAATAAGATAACAAGTTTAATAATAAAGGAGGGGGTGATATGAAATTAAAGAGTAAATTTATTATTCCTATATCGGTGTTGGTAGTAGGTTTTGCTCTTGTGGCAATATTTTCAATTAATTTAACCATTAGTAATTTGATACATGTTCAGCAGAGATCGTTTACGGACTATATTAATAATGCTGTACATGCAAAGGCGAAATCTCGACAGGTGGCTATATACAATACCATCAGAGATTTAGGGCATAGGTCTGTGGAACAGGCAGCAATTTTTTCTCAGATACCAGCAGTACAGGTTGCCTATCGGATAGCCTCTCTTGGGAATATGGATGATGAAGCTGATCGTGATATGCAAATGGCACGTGAGCATTTGCGTCGCGTAATGAAGCCATATATTTTTGGTTATAAAAAACAGTCAGGTAAGGCTGCGCTAATGGTTCATTTTCATACTATAAATGGTCGTAGCTTGGCACGTCTGTGGCGGGAGGGTTGGCAAGCAAAGCGTAACGGGAAAAAGGTCGATGTATCAGACGATTTAACATCATTTAGAAAGTCAGTTGTTCAAATTAATCAAGGTGATCATAAACCCCTGTCTGGAATAGAGATTGGTCGCGGTGGTTTTGCCCTGCGGGGATTAACCGCAATAACTGGGGAAGCTGGTGAGCATCTTGGTTCCTGCGAGGTGTTGATGCCTTTTGCCGAGGTTTTGGCGGCAAATCATATAGACGATAGCTACCAAATTGCAATTTACATGTTGGCAGATATGTTGCCAATTGCTACAAAATTACAAGATCAGAGCAAATATCCGCGTGTTGGTGGCAAGTATGTATTTACGGCATCAACCAATGCTGCTGTAACTAGTCAGGCTGTAAACTGCGAATTGCTTGATGCTGGGAGAAATGAATCAGCATATAAACTGCAAGGTGATGAATTTGTCGCCACATTTCCCGTGAAGGATTTTTCTGGAAAAACAGTTGGTGTCGCAGCTCTAGTTTATGATTTGTCCAGCACTGTTGCCTTGCTTAAACAGACAGCTGATGCTGGTAAAAAAGCGGTTCACGATATTAGCTGGAAGTTTGCCGCTGGTGTGGCTGCCTGCGTTATTATATTGATATTTGTGATTGTTATTGTAGCCAACAGAGTTGTGGGACCTATACAGCAAGTGGTTAAGGTGGCTAAAAAGATTTCTGATGGGGATTTGTCGGAGTCTGTAAATTATAGTGGCAATGATGAGGTTGGCGAGTTGGCTGAGGCTGTAAATACCATGGTGAAAAGTCTTAACCTGAAAGCGCAAGAGGCTATGAAAATTGCTGAAGGAGATTTACGTGTTCAGGTTGCTATTGCGTCTGGAAAAGATACAATGGGGATGGCTTTTAAATCCATGACAGAGCGTTTAAATGAAGTGTTGGGAGCAGCATCTTTGGCGGCAGAACAAATTGATTCTGGGAGTATACAGGTGTCGGATACGGCTCAAAATCTTTCTCAAGGAGCAACAGAGTCGGCATCGTCATTGGAGGAGATAAGTAGCTCTATGCATGAGATAGCTGGACAGGCTAAGCAAAGTGCTGACAATGCAGAGCAAGCTAATAAATTAGCTCATGTCGCACAAAATGCTGCCCAGATAGGCAATGAACGAATGGATGAAATGGTCGCTGCAATGTCTGAAATTAATATTGCAGGACAGAATATCAGCAAAATAATTAAGGTTATTGATGAGATAGCTTTTCAAACCAACTTGTTGGCATTGAATGCAGCGGTTGAAGCTGCACGTGCAGGTCAACATGGAAAAGGGTTTGCTGTCGTTGCTGAAGAGGTGCGCAACTTGGCTGGACGCAGTGCTAAAGCTGCTGAAGAGACAGCTCAGCTGATAGAAGGCTCAGTGTCCAAGACTGAAAATGGTATGAAATTGGCTGAAAAAACTGCTGAAGCCTTTGCTGGGATTGTAGACTCTATAACCAAGGTTAATAATTTGGTGGCAGAAATATCTGATGCTAGTGATGAACAATCTCAGGGGATAATTCAAGTTAATCAGGGCTTAGCTCAAATCGATCAAGTCGTGCAACAAAGCACAGCAACTGCTGAGGAGTCTGCTGCGGCTTCTGAAGAGTTGTCGAGTCAGGCAGCGCAATTAAAAAGTATGCTTCTATTTTTTGAACTGGCGGGAGCAAATAATTCCAATGTCGTGGCAAGTCGTGAAGCTACTTTTAAATCTGTTCCTGAATTGCCAGATGGGAGGTAGAGCAACTTAATTTAAGATTGTTATTTCTTGCTGCTTGAGTGTTGGTTAAGGAGATAATAAAAAAAGCGCTACTTCTCAGTTTTTGTTGCTGAGGTGGTAGCGCTTTTTTTATTAGTGTCTGACACCAACTTATAATTGTTCAATTTTAAGTTGTGTCAGTGTCTTCTGAGCTGTCAACAATGCTGCTTCGTTGGACAGGATTGATATTGGGCTGCAATTTATTTGCTCAAGTAGGTAGCGTTTTCCGACGTCGAGCAACTGCTCTTTGGTTACAGCTAATAGACGATTACGAAATTGCTGGCGTTTATCGTGACTAAGACCTTGAAGTTGATTGGCAAATTCATGGCTGCCTCGCCCACTTGGGGAGAGAGGTCTGTCGTAAGCACTAAATACCGCCAAGACTGCCTCTTTAATTTTCTCCTGATCAAAATCTCCCTGCTGTAACCATTCGAGAGATTTCTTGTATGTTTCGATTGTACGCAGTAACTGTGGGTCACGGTAGGATAGTAACGAAAATATTCCTGATATGCTGCTGCTGTTGGCCATGCCGCCATAAGCTCCACCTTTTTCACGAATTTCACGATGTAGGAAGTTGGCTTTTAACAATGCGGCTAAAATTTTTAACGGTGCACTGTCGGGATGGGTGAACGACACTGTGCGAAAGGTTTGAGTCACGTATGATACTGGTATTGATGTCGCCCAGCCTAGTTGCGTCGGTTCCTGAGTCATTGTGGTAGGTGTAGGAGTTTTAGCTGTAACAGTTTGCTGTTTTAAGCGGGACAGTAGGGTGTTCATTGCCACTTGAGCTGCTTGTAATTGCTGTTTTTCAGCGGTGATGGCGGCATTGATTTGGTTGCCATTAAAGAGTTTTTCCGTAAGTTTTTGCATCATCTTTGCAAATTCTGACAATTGCTCACCGTTGAAGGCTGCTGTTTCTTTTATCAATTTGAGCTGACTGAACCCGGCCCACTCCTCCCGCTGTTTTCCTGCTGGGGTTAAGGTGCCTGCTGCTGCGCGGGCGGCAAAGCTATGTCCGGAGTTGGGGATGCTGTTTTCCCAAGAGCTTTTTATCTGGCCGATAACTGTTGCCAGGCGCTCGATGTCTGCAAAATTTGCTCCGCAACAGATGTCAGCTAAAATGTCAGCTAATTTATCTAGGTTGCGTTGCAACGCTTTCCCCCCTAGTCGCAATACTGTCTGGTATTTATCCAAGTTGTTAATATCGTCGAGGATATCTACGCTGGCACGAATGCCGCCGGTATTTGCTTCAATACGTTGTGCCATTTGTAGGTAATCATTATTGCCAGCACCAATTTGAGTTAGTAATCCGCAGAATAATGGTAGATAAGGACGCATTGCTTTATCGATGTGATCACAGCTAAAACAAAGCTCAAAGTAACCAATGCCATTGGTCGGTTGTGGGAATATGGAAACATCCGTACCGTTTAATTTAACTTTTTGCTTGTCGATTTCTGGTTCATCTTTTTCTATATCTTCCAATTCCAAGGTCGGTAAGCAGGATAAATCCTCTTTTTCTTCCTGAGACTGTTGTAGCTGTGCAGCTTGAGAAACGATCTGTTCCTGTTCTTTTATGCTCAGGTTTTTTTTGATTTGTTCCAGCTGCTTTTGCTCTTGTTTGTCCATTTTTGCCTGTAGCTCTTTGTCTGGATATAAACAAAGGGTAATCCGATGATTATTGTCCAGTAGCCAGGTGCGGATCAGGTTTTCAAAAAAATCACCTTCGGCTAACTTTTGGCGCAGCAGATTTAGATTGTTGTCTAGTTGCAGTGGAGAAACGGGATCGTCGCAATGGATCCACGGGCCGAGAATGCGGAACATCAGCGATATGGCATATGGGTAGCTGTCGCCACTTACTTCACGGTTGGCCAGTTCCAGACGATGGATGGTGGCCTCGATCCGTTCTTTGGTGAAGCCTTCGTCGGCAATTTTTTTCAGGCTGGTTAGTACCAGATCCTCAATGGAGTCAATTTTGTCAGGATCTGTTCCTTGTAGCCCAACAGCAAAACATGTGGTGCGATAGTCGTCGTGAAAACCACAGCCCGGAGTCAGATTGCTGCCCAGACCAGAATCGAGCAGGGCTTTGTAAAGTGGTGCTGCCGGATTTCCTAGCAATAGCTGTGCAAGCAAAGTTAAAGCTAAATTGCTAAAACTGTCATCTATATCACTGGTAAGCCAGCTTATATGAACCATGCTTTTGTTCTTTACATCCTCGTTGGCAGAGAGGGGAAAGGGTTCACTTGTTTTTAGTGGAGTGTTCAGGCGTTGCTCTGCCGGTACAGTGCTGTTTACCGTGCGTGCATCAAATTTAGCCAATACCTGCTGTTCAATAACCTGGAGATGGTCGGTAAGGGGGAGGTTGCCATAGCTGAAAAAGCAGGCATTGCTGGGATGGTAAAATTCCGCGTGAAAGTCGCGCAATTGTTGCCAGCTTAAGTTGGGAATATCCTGTGGTTCGCCACCGGAGTTGTGGTGATAGCAGGTGGTGGGGTACAGATGACGGGTGGTACGACGTGACAGCAGCGATGCTGGATCAGCCATAGCGCCCTTCATCTCGTTGTAAACCACCCCCTTAAAGCAAAGTGCAGAATTGGGATCGTCGGCTGTGCTGAATTCAAGCCTATGTCCTTCTTGTTTGAAATCTTGCTCACGCAACAGTGGGAAAAAGGCTGCATCAAGATATATGTTAAGTAGATTGTAAAAATCCTTGTTGTTTTGGCTTGAAAATGGATAACAGGTCCAGTCGCTGGCGGTAAAGGCATTCATGAAGGTGTTGAGGCTGCGCTTAAGCATAGTAAAAAATGGATCACGCACCGGATAGTGTTTAGATCCACACAAAGCCGTGTGCTCAAGGATATGTGCAACGCCGGTAGAATCTGCCGGTGGTGTTTTAAATGCCACAGCGAATAGATTGTTGCTGTCATCGGTTTCAATGTGGACGAATCTGGCACCTGTTACCCTGTGACGCAATTGTATCAAAGTGGCGTTAATTTCGGGCAGATCTGTTGTGCTGATTAAACTGAAAGCTTCCGGTATCTGGTTGCTTTTTATTGTGGATTCCATCGATTGAATGTCCTTAAATGTTGTTAAATTATTTATCCTGAATTTTATCGCTTGTTGAATTTATTTTGAATGGAATATAGTATCGAAGCATTTTGTGATTCGTTTTTGTACAGCTTGGATATAGATACACTATAGTAGCTTAATTTTCCAGTATCCTTTCTGATTCAGAGTGAGAACTTAATTTAGGAGAAAGATTCATGTTGTATCGTTTTGTTGTGTTTTTATTTGTTTGCCTGTTGCCGGTTTCCGTTTGCTCTTTTGGTGGAGATGGTTGTGGTTCAGGAGAATGTACCGATTGCCATAGTTTGAGCACTGAGGTTGCTTTGAAACTGCTTCCACCGGGAGCCGACAGTGTTGATAGCGTTAAGCTTTCAGATGTTGGGGGGCTGTGGGAGGTTAGGGGACACGCTAAAGGTCAGTTGTTTACTCTGTATATCGATTTTTCAAAAAAATATCTTATTGCTGGCAAGGTTTTGCGTTTGCGTGATGGTGTTGATTTGAGCCGCAGTGTCGATGTTAATGAACTTAACAGTGCTGGTGCTATTGTAATCGGCGACGCTCAGGCATCGGTTAAGGTGTTTGTGTTTACCGATGTTAAGTGTTCCCATTGTCAGAAATTGCATGGTGAACTGCATAAGGTTGTTAAGCAGAATCCAGATGTAGCTTTTTATATAAAACTTGTACCATTTATATCAGATCGTGAAACAGTCAAGAGTATAGTTTGTTCAGCTTCTAATGATGTGCTGGATGCGGCGATGACCGGTAAAGTTGTGAAAAATGATGCGGTTAGTGTGTGTGACGGAACAGCCGTTGATGAAACCTTGGCTTTTGCCAAGCGTTGGAACATTAGATCTACCCCGACATTGATATTGCCGGATGGTCATATGGTTTTAGGCAATCGTTCTGCGACACAGCTGGAGGAGATGCTTGCTCCGTTTATTGCTAAGGTGGATGGGAAAAAATAGTAAGGGTGTATGGTGCTGAACAGGATAAATTTGTTCTCAGGCTAACAAACTGAATATGCCTGGTTTTTCATCTGTAATGGCATTTTTTTAACGTATTGCTAAAAAAGTTATGATATCAGCAGGTTAATCGTAAAAGCGTGCTGCAATAAGTGCGATTCCGGGGGTGAACAAATTTTCCCTGCGGTGCTGGATACTTGATCTATATGTGCTAACCTGTTATTTTGGACAGTCAAAGTAAATTAACTGAATATATTATTTAAAATGAAAGCTTTAGCTTATTTCTAATAGAGGAGAATTGCATAAATGGGATTGATGACAGGAAAGCGTGGCATAGTTTTTGGTGTGGCTAATGAGATGAGTATCGCTTGGGGTATTGCTCAACAATTGCGTGAACAGGGTGCTACTCTGGCATTTACTTATCTGAATGAAGCACTAGAGAAACGTGTACGTCCTTTGGCAGAAAGTCTTGATGCCGAGCTGATTCTTCCATGCAACGTAGGTGATGATGGTGAGATTGAGACTGTTTTCAAAACAGTGGAGGAGCAGTGGGGGCAAATCGATTTTGTTGTTCATGCTGTTGCTTTTGCCGATCGTGAAGATCTCAAGCGACCATTTAGTCAGACAAGTCGTGCAGGGTTTGCTCTTGCTATGGACATAAGTGCTTATTCTCTGGTCGCGGTAACACGCTGTGCTGTGCCTCTTATGAAAGATGGTGGCAGCATTATTACACTCACTTACTTGGGTTCGCAAAGAGCTGTCCCTAACTATAACGTGATGGGAGTTGCCAAGGCTGCACTAGAATCATCGGTACGTTATCTGGCGGCTGAACTTGGCGAAAAGGGTATTCGCGTAAATGCTATTTCTGCCGGTCCGATTCGTACTTTAGCTGCTTCTGGTATTGCTAATTTCAGGGCAAAAATTAAGTTAATGGATGATTATGCGCCACTGCGTCGTACCGTTACTCAGACAGAGGTAGGTAATTCTGCGGTTTATCTTTTGTCAGATCTTGGCAGTGGTGTTACCGGTGAAGTTCATCTGGTTGATGCTGGTTTCAACGTTGTTGTTTCAGCATAGACAGCTTTTTGAAAATATGATTTTTAAAAAAAGGGCCCCCTTGATGGGTCCTTTTTGCGTTTTTAATATAGGAAGATGGTAACTATTTTATAGATAGATACTATGGTGAAGTTACAAAAAGTGTATTGGAGATAATGTGGATGTTGTAGGTCAAACTTCGGGGTTGAAAGCAGCGCAGTTAAATGCACTACAACGTATTTACCGGCGCCATTTAACTAAGGATGAAGTTATATCGGCAGAGTTGGCCAAGTTCATGTGTGGATTGTCCCACGAGATCAGGCGTCAGATTGGTGTGCTGATTGATCGTTTTGGAGCCGTTAAATATGTAATCGTTGGTGATGATAAACAGATAATGTTGCCAGATCTAAGTGATTTCACTTTGGGGCGAAGTGGTCTGCGTGGTCTACGCTGTGTTCATACCCACCTGAAAAACGAATCATTATCCCAAGATGATCTGACCGACCTCGCTTTGTTGCGTCTCGACATGATGGTAGCTATTGGCGTTGGTCCCATGGGGTTGCCGGCATCGGTTTATTATGCTCACCTTGTTCCGGAAAATTCGCAGCAACAACAGGTCGAACAGTTGTTCGCTCCATCTGTCGGGCAGTGGCAACTTGAGTTCAAGTTGTTTATTCACGCCCTGGAAAGTGAATTGGAGCGTAAACTCGATTTTGGTCGTGTTGACCTTTCTGATCCGCGTGAGCGTGCCATATTGATATCGGTAAGCCAGCAACGACGTCAGGATATCGATGATTCGATGTGTGAGTTGAATGAACTGGCACGTACTGCCGATGTAGTGGTGCTGGATCAGGTTGTCCAGCGGCCACAGCGTCTTAACCCTAAATATTTGATGGGTGAGGGTAAGATTAAAGAGGTGGTTATTCGCGCATTGCAACAACGTGCCACAATGTTGGTGTTTGATCAGGATCTTACTCCTACTCAGGTGCGTTCAATTGCTGCTTTGACCGATTTGAAGGTTGTCGACCGTTCCCAAGTTATTCTCGATATATTTGCTCGTCGTGCTCACACCCTTGATGGCAAAGTGCAGGTGGAACTGGCTCAGCTTAAATATATTTTGCCACGTTTGTCTGGTAAGGGTACAGCCTTGTCTCGGTTGATGGGTGGTATCGGTGGCCGAGGTCCCGGAGAAACTAAACTGGAGATTGATCGTCGCCGCATCAGAGAGCGGATTAGTCGGCTGGAAAAGCGGTTGAAGACGATGGCACGTGGACGTCTGCAGCGTCGCAGCAAGCGGGTGCGAGCTCAGGTGCCAATTATCTCAATTGTGGGCTATACTAATGCGGGCAAGTCTACACTGCTTAATTCGTTGACTAGCAGTGAGGTCTTTACAGAAGATTTGCTCTTTGCGACTCTGGATACCTCAACGCGCAGATTGCGCTTTCCTTTGGAACGGGAAGTGATTATTACCGACACTGTTGGTTTTATCCGTAAATTGCCTGCGAGTTTGATGGGGGCGTTTAAATCAACCTTGGAAGAGTTGTCTGACGCTGACCTGCTGCTGCATGTAGTTGATTTGTCAAATCCACGCTACGCTGAGCAGATAACTGCCGTGGAACAAATTTTAGTTGACCTTAAACTTGGTCATATTCAGCGTTTGTTGGTGTTTAATAAAATCGATTGTGTGGATAATGACGAGGTTAAGGAGTTGTGCCGTCGTCATCAGGCTATTGGAGTTTGTGCCACCGATCGCCGCACTTTTGAACCTCTGCTGGATCAACTGCAACAAAGGTTTTGGTCAGACACAACAGTTGACGAGTCTGTTAGCGGTGGGGATTGAGTTGACAGTTTCGCTGTTTTTCTATAGCCTCGGTCGCGATTTTGTCGTGCAATCAAATTGTTGAGCAGATTGTTGCTGCAATAAATGGATGAGTAATTATTTCAGCTTTAAATTACAACACATATATGGAGTTTTGTTGCAAATGATCTGTTTGCACTACCGCCTGTTTTTATCAGCGCTTGTTTTTTGCTGCTTGCTTACTGCATGCTCAAATTTACCCATGGTTGGTCAACGGCTTGGACAGCCGGAAGAAAATAAGCAACACCAACAGCAGATCAGCATTGCGTTGGAAGCGCAAAATCTTTCTAAAGATGCGACTACGGTTTTAGATTGTGTGAAGCTTCCCGAGCAGGATTTGATAAATTGCGATGATACCGTAGCTGATATGCAATTGTTGACTGAACAAGTAGCTACACCTGAGGAAGTTGGTGTGGCGGTGGTTCCCGAGCCATTATTTGATTTTCCTGTGGTGGAAAATGATCAGGTGCGTTTTCTGATTAAGCGTTACACTGGGAATGGTCGACGTACTTTTTCCCGCTGGCTCCAGCGCTCAAGCAGATATATGCCACTGATGCGTAAAATATTTGCTCAGGAAGGTTTACCTCAAGATCTTGCTACGTTAGCTATGGTTGAGTCTGGCTTTAACAGCAATGCTCACAGTTGGGCTAATGCAGTGGGGTATTGGCAGTTTATCGAATCTACTGGGAATATGTATGGTTTACACAATGATTGGTGGCATGACGAACGTCGTGATGTTGAAAAAGCTACCTTTGCTGCGGCACGTTACCTCAAAGATCTGCATAAACGCTTTGATGGTAACTGGTATCTGGCTGTAGCCTCCTATAATGCCGGACCAGGAAAAATCTCCCGTGCAATTAAGAGATATCATAGTACCGATTTTTGGGAATTGAGCAGGGGAGACTACCTGCGCGAAGAGACAAAAAACTATGTGCCTAAGTTGTTGGCGGCTTTACTGATAAGTAAACAACCGCTCAAGTACGGTTTTTGTGATCTTAAATACGAGCAGCCATTGCAGTTTGATAATGTGATAATTCCAGAGGCAACTGATCTGGAATTGGTCGCCGAACTGATCGGTGTCAGCTATGTTCAACTTAAACAACTTAATCCTGAGTTGAAGCGGTGGTGTACCCCTCCTCACGAAAAAAACTATAAATTGCGTTTGCCGCTGGGTACAGGTGCTGATTTTAGGGCCAAATACGCTGAAGTTCCGAGCAGTGAACGTGCTCGCTACAAACGTTATCAAATAAAGTCAGGAGATACTTTACAGCAGATAGCTCGGCACTACGGAGTTAGAGTAAAAGATGTTGTTGTCCTGAATAAAATTAAGAATCCGCGGGCACTTAAAATAGGGCAAAATCTGATTTTGCCTCTGAATAGAGATTTCAGTTCATTGCCTGTTTCGGAGTTAGCGGATGATTATCAGCGCTCCCGTCGCCGTAATTATAAAGTACGCACCGGTGACAGCTTGTGGAGCATTGCTCGCAAATGTAGTGTGAGTGAAAAGCAGTTGCGGGTATGGAATCGCTTGGGTTGGTCAAATGTGATTCATCCGGGAAAAGTATTGCTGGTGTCTGCGCCAACCGGTCGTAGCTCTAAACGTGGTGGTCAGCAAAAAGTTGTCTACAAGGTGCGTTCTGGAGATACACTGTGGGGGATAGGCCGCCGTTTTGCGGTAAATACTCGCTCAATTAGGCGTTGGAATGGGTTGTCAGAAAAGCATATTTTGCAACCTGGTGACAAACTGACCCTGTTGGTTAGTGCTGGAAAGTATAAGGGGAAGCATACTTAATTTTGACTTTTGCAGTGGCTATTGTTAAACTCCCGACCGCGCTTGTTAGAGTGCTGCTATTTCTGTATCAATGAAAGGTATTTTAAGTAAATGCTCAATTTTTTAATCGCTTTTATCGTTGGCACCATTACACCGGTTCCGCTGAATGTTTTTTATCAAGTGCCCCTTATTTATTGCGGCATGATTTCGGTAGTAATTTTTGGTGTAATCTATTTTTTATTGTCACGCCGGACAATGAACAAAGTTACGGAGTTGGTTAGGAGCTCACAGCATGATATGCAGGCTAATCGTGCAGAACGGGCTCTATCAACTCTGCAGGAGGGCTTTAAATACGCTAAGTGGCAGTTTTACGTAAAGGGTCAAATCAATGCCCAGATTGGCACGTTGCTATATCTGAAGAAGGATTTTGCCAAAGCAATGCCTTATTTGGAGAAAAGTATTGTTCGGCATTGGGTAGCTATGTGCATGTTGGCTGTGTGCTACATGAAACGTAACAATCCAACCAAGATGGCGTTGACCTTTGAGAAAGCTATTGCTGCTTCACGTAAAGAGGCTTTTATTTGGAATTTATATGCCTATTGTCAGAACAAAATAGGGGAGCGTGATAGTGCAATTGCCACCCTTAAAAAAGGGATAAAAAAGCTTAAAGGCAGTGAGGGGTTGGAAGCGTCTCTTGCGGCATTGGAAAATGGCAAACGGATGAAGATGGAATATTACGGTGATATCTGGTATCAATTTCATTTGGAGAAACCGGGCGCTATTATAAAAAAGCAGACCAAAGCAGCGCAGGGTCGGCGCAAAATGCCACGGATGTAAAAATATGGCGAAAAAAAAGCAACATAAAGATAATTCAACGTTTAAAAACGACCCCTTCAAGGCAACGAAGGGGTTTTCTGTTTTAAAGGTGAAGCTTGAAACAAAAGCTGAAAAAATTGTTCCTGAGCCGGTAGCGGAAACAGAACCTGAGAGTTTTAGTGATGTCGATTTTAATCAGGCAATGGCGCAACTCGGAGTCGAATATCTGACTGATGATGAGACGATGGAAGAACTTCTTGATGGAGCCGATGAGTCAGAATTGGAGCCAGCAGAACCTGTAGCACTGGATAATTCTGATGAAGCATTGTTTCTGGCCAGTATGGGACAGTTGGACAGCGTGTTCAGAGATAGCTTTGCTGATGATGAGGAACATCAGGCTGCTGCGCAACCGCAAAGGATGAAACAGTTGCGTCAGGGTAGGTTGAGACCTCAGGCAACCTTAGATCTACACGGCAGTTATCGTGAAGAAGCACGAACTAAGGTGCGGAATTTTTTGCAGAACCGTTACAATGAAGGTCTAAACACTTTGTTGATTGTAACCGGCAAGGGGAAGCGCTCGCCAAAAGGTGAAGCGGTGGTGCGCACCGATATTGAAAAGTATCTCAGCACCCGTGCGTCGGCTTGGGTAGCAGAGTGGGGGCGTGCACCGCGACAGTATGGTGGTGATGGAGCCTTGGTGGTTTTTTTGCGCCGTACTAAAAAATAAGGGGTGTCTATGCAGCAAAAAATTTATGTGATTGGTCACACGAATCCCGACACCGATTCTGTTTGCAGTGCCATAGCTTATGCACGTTTGCGTGAAAAACAGGGGCTTGTTGGGGTGCAACCGGCACGAGCGGGGAATATAAATAAACAAACCGGATTTATCCTCGAAGAGTTAGCGGTACCCCAGCCAAAATTGCTTCTCGATGTCTCTCCGCGTTTAGGTGATGTAATTGACGGTCAGGATACGGTAACTATTCAGGCAACAGCTCCGTTGTCGCGGGCGCTGGAGTTATTCCATTTGCACAACGTGCGCATTCTTCCGGTGGTGGACAAAGAGAATAGAGCCCAGGGGATGCTTTATTTGAAAAAAGTGTCAGAGCGTTTTTTAATTCCGAGTCAGGAAAAGGAATTACGCTGCGTTTTCGCTTCACCACGTTCAATTTGTCAGTGTCTGAAAGCTAGTGTTCTTCATGAAGTTGATGCCGATGTTCAGGAAGAGTTGAATCTGTATGTGGCTGCTATGGCCGAATCGACATTTATGGAAAAAATGGCTCAGCATGATCCGCGCAAAATGATTTTGATTGCCGCAGATCGTAACGAAATATTGCATTCAGCTGTAGAGATGGCAGTGCGGGTGTTGGTAGTTGTTGCCGGATTAGAGGTTCAGCCCGATATCTTGGCTTTAGCTAAAGAAAACAACGTAACCATCCTTTCTACCATGTTTGATACAGCAACCAGCACATGGTTAACGCGTCTGTCGACGCCGGTTTCTGCCATGGCGGAGACAAATTACATCACTTTAAATGCGCAGGATCGTCTCGATGAGTTACGTATCAGTTTAATGCACAGTGATGTACCCGGGGTGCTTATTGTTAATGATAGTGGTCAAGTGGAGGCTGTTGCCACAAAAAGCCATCTGATTAAACCTTCAAACACCAAATTGATATTGGTTGATCACAACGAACTTATCCAGGCTGTGCCGGGTGCAGACAAGGTAGAAATTATTGAAGTTGTTGATCACCACCGCCTTGGCAGTATTAAAACCGAGAAACCTATCCGTTTTATCAATCAACCATTAGGAAGTACCTGTACCTTGGTGGCTACATTGTATCAAAATGCCGACATAGAGCCAGACCCTGTAATCGCGGGTTTAATGCTTTCGGGTTTGTTGTCAGATACGGTGGTATTAAAATCGCCGACCACAAC
>NBLX01000102.1 GCA_002084705.1 Desulfobacteraceae bacterium 4572_35.1 | reverse complement strand
GCTATTATAAATGGCTGCAAAATGGTCGCTGGTCCTGGGTTGCTGTCGGGTTGCAAACCGCCCGTTTGGCGCTGCGACAGGTTCCGGTTGATAAGCGCATTACAGGGCATATGACCGATGCTGACGTTTACGCCGACATTGTTTATGTCAGCGTAAACATGGTTTGGCTAGTGTGCCACCGATACGAATGGAGTATTGACCGTTTTTTTGTTTTTTGGCGAAGAGCGGAAGTGTTGTTGTAATGGACGGATCTAGTCCGGTTCGAGGGGAAAAGGTCAGCCTTATATCGATGGTGGAGTTTAACAGGTTTTGTTTGTAGATTATGAAACCATTAGCACCAATCATAAAGTCACCGTTGCTGTTTTTGAATTTATCAATGTAGATGCATTGTTTGCTTTGTCTGAGATGGATATAGATATTACCAAGATCGAGATGATCCGTAGGAAATCCTACCTGTTTTAGTCCAACAATACTAAATTTAGATAGATGAAGTTTTAAATACTCAAGCTGATCCACTGGTTCAGTATTGACTGATGTATCAAGTTGTTCAACTGTAGCCTGTATGCGCAAATCAGGTAATTGTGGTATGGGAATATCTAATAATTGTAAAGATGTTGCATTGAGATGAATGTGATGTGCTGTGTTGAACTGTCCTTCGATATTTCCGCCTAGGGTTTTGGCTTCTAACTGTACTGTCGGGTTCCCTTTGACTAGATGCATCCAACATGGGGCAAGGGTGAGTTCTGAGATGTGGACGGGGATTTCTGGCGCTGCTGTCAGTTCAAGGTCATTAATGATCAGAGTAGCTGGAAGGTCAAACTCAATGTTGTCAATGGCAACTGAACATTGTAGTTGATTGGTTAATTTCTGTTTAATATACAGTTTTGCTGTTTTAGTTGGAAAAAATATCCACAAACCGATGAAAAAAAACAGGCTGATAACTATAGGCAATAATCGCCAGTGTTGGAACTGTTCTGTGTCGATTTTGTGTGATTTTGTCATTGTTAATTCTTGCTGTATGCAGAGATATGTAGTGAGCAGTCTAATCGCTCGTGGTTGTCATAGCGCACTTTAAGCTGCAGTGCTTTGACTTGTAGTGATGCAGCGGCATTGTCAATGCTTTCCAGGAACTGCACTATTTGATTTAGTGTGATATTTTCTAATTTTATTTCCACCGCGTCTTCGCTGATATCGTTATGATTGACAGTAGGCAGGGGGCGCATTGATGTTAGATTTTTGCGACTTGCAGTTTGGGTTACCAGATTTTCAATAAAAGAGAAAAGGTTGAAGTCTGGAAGCGTTTCTTGTTGTGTGTGTAGTGATTTTATTTGGTTTTGTAGGTGCAGATATTCTTGTTGTAGTTGCTTTACTTGGTGCAATTGTTTGCTGCGCGAAGCTATTTTGCTATCAAGTTGAGCGATGCTTGTCGTATATGGTTGGATCATGGCAAAATAGAGCACGGTTGCCAGACAACTTAAGACGCCGATCAGGAGCATTATCTGCTCGCGTGGAGAAAGATTGTGTATCATTGTTGCCCTCCTTGTTGCCCAATGGCAAGTTGCAGGCGAAAAGTCACCTGATGACCGTCTATCCCCATTTTTGCATCGGCAATGCGCACTTCGCTGAATATTATTGCTTTACGTAATTCTTCGGCTAAGCGATTGACACTGTCAAAAGAGTTGGTAACACCATCGAGAATTAATGTTTGTGGCTCATAGCTGAATTTTTTGATATCTATTTTGAGATCTGTGGGGGTATGGAGTGACAAAGTACGTAACACTGAGAGTGCGGAGGTGCTTTTATCCAGTCCAACTAATTGACTCGTTTCTTTTAGCTGCTGTAGCGCTGCTTGTAACTGCCTAGGAATATCTACAATTACTTTAGCCTCAGGTAGAGTCTGGCGGAATATTTGAGAAATTTGGTGACGGTAATTTTCAGAAATTCTGTTTTTATGTCGATACGTGCGTATTGTGGTGGCGCTGATGATTATCAGGGCTATTAGTAATAGTGAGCCACCTGCGTAGAGGTGTTTTTTTAATGTTGTCCATTCGCTTTTTAGTGTGAATGGTCCACTTCGGAAATTTATTGTTTCTCGCCCGGCTGCCAGTGCTCTGGCACATAGTGGAAGATATGCCGGATCAATTTTTTTCTGATTCTCATCAAGTACTTCCAGCTCTGCCAATTTTAAACCGAGTTGACTCAATGACTTTTTTAGGTTGGCAGAGATACCATCGCCAATTAAACACAATGGTTGTTGTTCTAATCTTGCACCGTGGCATAGAAGTGCTGTTTTGCACTTGATTAAATTTGCAAGTTCAGTGTGATCCATGTCGTTTTTATTGCGATTAATGGTGCCACAGTGTTCAAAATTGATAACAATACCTTGTTGCAGCAGGCTGATGATGAGTTGGTTTGCGTGAATATTGATCATAATCCCATTGTCAAACCAAGATTGTAGACCACATGCTTCAGCAAATGGAGAAAGCCCGAGGACGTGCAAAGGTACAGCATCTTCAAATGGTTGTAGTGCTTTAGCAATGCTCTGGCTTGTTGCTGTGGCTGCCGTGATGGTAAAGCCATCCTCGCTGGCTAGTGGTTTAGTAGTGGCGACGATATGCTGACTGATATCACATGGCAATTCGGCGGCTAATTCCATTTTTGTTGCAGCATAAATCTTGCGCGGATCGTTGAATGGGAAATTTAATTGGCGTACAAAACCGTCAGCGTTTGGCAGTGTGGCGCAAAAGCGATCGGCAAATCCAGGGCGTGAGCCGAGCATTTCCGCTATTAATTGTTTAATGTTTGTATTGATGTCATTGTCACCATCGCCATTGTTTTCGTTGATGGTACGCTCAAGTGTTTTAAACTGATTTGGATGTTCCTTGTCGTTGCTGAAAATCGCCATACGGATAGAGTGTGCTGTTATTTCGATGCCAATCAGGCGTTTTTTCATGGTATTGACCTCTTGTGTCTACTTTGTTTTACGTCACTAATATCAGTTGATCCGAAAATATAATAATGAGTTTTTGTCTTTTTGTACTGTGGCACTGGCTCTGCGGTGACCGTCACCTACGCTGGCATCGGTGTTAATGCGATAGTAGTTTGCCTTGACGTCCAAAAAACTATTGATTGCCCAGTAAAAAGTATCCCAGCCGGGAAGCAATTTTAGCTCCTCGACCGATTGAAATGGCTTGATTTTGCGTTGTTCAACGATCATTTCGGCACTGCTAAGATTGATTTCTTCCGCCAATGCACATAATGCCGGTGCTGTGGCAGAGTTAAGATGAAGTTTTTTCCCGCCGTAAACGCTGAGGTGGGGAAGTAACTTTTTTACCTCGATATTATTGAATCCCGCCACCAGATGCAATTCATCCAAGGTGTCTAATGGTCCATTTTTGCAGGAGCCTAGTGATGTTTGGCTTGCATAATATTCTGTTTCTGCTCCGGCAGGTTGGGGTGTGTCATCGGTGTCAATCCAGTCGATAAGGGCGTCGATATGTCCCTGTGGATCATCAATTTCAAGAATCTCAAATAAGCGCAAACAACGATCTTTAACAACAGCATCAATGTTGCCAGAATTGTTAACTAACATGTTGATATTGATTTTCCCATCAAGGGGTACAATGGTGATATTTATCAGTCCCAACTCACCAACAGGGTAGTTGATGATTTTTTGCGCCCATAGTTCATTGTTGCCGTCGTAGCTGTTGCTGTCATCTTTTAGAACCATCTGCCCGATCTGTATTCCCCCCTTGGCCAGATAGTAGGCGCGGGTAGAATCTCGGTAAGTTTCCGTTAGACGCAAGTCAACCAGGGTTGAAAAACTCAGCTGAGATATTAACGCGGTTAATAGGGCGGTGATGGCTAAGACGAGGAGTAGAGCCATCCCTTTTTGGTTGTTCAGGTTTTTCATCTTTTAGCTCTTGCCATCGATAGATCAAATGCGCTTAATACCTGAATCTCGCGGTCGTTGTATAGCAGGGTCATTCGCATCTCGACACTTTGCGGAAGGCGATGACTGCTGTTGCTGTCCCAATTGTCCTGCCAGTTGCTACCGTCAAAAAAACTCCAGCTAACCTCCTTTACTAAAGAGGTAAGGCGTCGACCTGACGATTGATTGTTAAGGGAAAAAATTGCTTCGGCACTGCGTAGTAGTCTCCCAATGTTTTTTCCATAAGACTTGTCTAACTGGTAGCGTACTCGCACAAGTCCTCCCAGAGTGTTGTTGTTGGTCAGGGCGGAGGTGGAGGTGAACATTAGATAGTTGTTGCCGTTGCTGTCGATATCGGCGATAAATGCCGAGCTTTCGTTGTTGACATTGAGATAGCTGGAGCGCAACTCGCAGCCGATGCGGTCAAAAATCATCCGTGCCTGATGATAGATTTCCGATTCATTTTCTAACTGTTTTTGCGTAGTGCTGACCGTGGAGAAAACACCGTAGATGCCCGTCATTATCAGGCTGACAATGGTGATGGCTATCACTATCTCAATCATGGTAAAACCACGAGAGGTGGCAATTGCTTGTTGGTGATTATTTGTTAAACAGAAATGAGTCAATGCTGACCTCTTCATTGTTTTTACGATCACCCCAGATAATAGACACGTTAACCTGCTGTACTCCATTGATTGGTGTGTCGGTATATACTACTTGCCACCGGTATTGTCCGTACGGTTTTTCCCAGATCCCCTGTTTTTCAATTGAGTCCAACTCATTGTGGCGTGCTGCGACCTCCAGTTCACTCATTTTGTGTTGCGCCAGCATGGTAGCAATGGTGATTCGTTGCACCTGTTCATGGCTATGAACACAGCGATTAACCAGAGTTAGACAAGCCGTCAGAGCCGTGCCGATGATGGCAAGAGCGATCATCACCTCGAGCAAACTAAAACCGTGCTTATTCACAGAGCTAATCGAATTCATGATAGCCTTCTTCAATTTCAACACTGCCGGTAAAGGGGAGCAGATGAATGCTCAACTGCGTTGTTTCATCGTCCTCATTTTTTTTTACTTTCTGCAAATGAATAGTGGTGGCTGGCAGCCATCCTTGGGGGTGAAATTCGATTGTTGCCGTGCCGGTGTTGACCAGATCTTTTCCCTCTATCCAGATTGCGGTAATATTCACATCCGTTGGTAATTGGTATGAGCGTACAGTATTGCAAACCGGTTGCCATTCATTGAGCGCAGATTGTCGCTGAGGAGTACAATTGTTCTGCTCAAGGTTAAATATTAAGCGGTGTGGTGTAGCGGTTAATGCAGCTTCGTTGTATAGATATTTGACTATACTACTGATTCGTCTAGTGCTGTGTTTGAGGTGGTTTTCGCCGACGTTGCTGAATAACGGTACCGATATGACCGCGAACAGACTGATCAAAAACAGAACAATACTCAGTTCTGTTAACGTGAAGCCGCGCGAATTATTCAATCTCCCAACTCTGAATATCGGCATTGTTAGCTTCGCCACCAGGTTCTCCGTCAGCACCATAAGAGAGTAGATCATAATTACCATTTAATCCTGGAGACAAATAGATATAGTCGCCGCCCCATGGATCAAGAGGAATTTTTTTTATGTAGCCATCTTCGCGGTATTTAATGGGGATACTCCCAGACTCCGGTTTTTTTACCAAAGCTGATAACCCCTGATTGGTAGACGGAAATAGACCATTATCCAGTTTGTATAATGCCAAGGCTTCTTCGATCCCCTTGATTTGCAATACAGCTTTGGTGCGACGAGCCTCTTCAGGGCGGTCAAGTAACTTGGGGACGACGATCCCGGCAAGAATCCCTAAAATTACTACAACTACCATTACCTCAATGAGGGTGAACCCGCGTTGGGCAGAAATGTTTTTGGTGAAGACTCTATGGGTAGATATTGTTTGCATATTAGATTTTCTCTCCTAACCCAGCCCTTGACTGGCTTGAAAAATAGGTAGTAATACAGCGAGAACAATGAAACCAATGATGCCGCCCATGGCAAGGATCATAAGTGGTTCAAGCAATGATAGCAATCCCGATAAAGTTATCTCTACTTGTCGATCCTGATTGTCTGCAACTTTGATCAGCATCTCTTCGAGGTTGCCGCTACGTTCACCAACGGCCATCATTTGAGCCAGAAGTGGGGGGAAAACCTTGGAGCTTTTAATCGGTTCAGCCAAGCTCACCCCTTCGCGAACGGCATGCGTAGTGTTTTCTATCGTTTGTTGTAATACGCGGTTCTGTAATAATCCACTGCTTATCTTTAACGCTCCTAGTAGGGGGACGCCGCTATGTAGTAGGGTGCCAAGGGTGCGACTGAAGCG
>NBLX01000101.1 GCA_002084705.1 Desulfobacteraceae bacterium 4572_35.1 | reverse complement strand
GTCGAAAAAGAGACTAATCCACGCTACTATGCTTTGCTTGAAGAATTGGAAAAATTAACAGGTAATGGTGTGGTATTGAACACATCACTTAATCGTCGTGGTGAGCCGATGGTCTGTGCTCCCGTTGATGCGTTGAATATGTTTTATGGTTCTGATCTACCGTATTTAATTATGGAAGATATTCTGGTTAAAAAGGTTGAGGAATAATGGCGATAAAAACTCTCGAACCTCGCTGGATTTTACAAATTTGCCACGGCTACGATGGCCCTTTTCTCGATTGTGCAAGGCAATATGCGAGCCTGTTTATTGATACACCATATAAAATTACCACCGTTTTTTTAACGGGCTCACCCGATCCTCAGGTAGAGTTAGGCTGCGGGTCTGATGAGGTTTTCTTTCTCAACTACAGTTCAAAACAAATTAGCGGGTTAAAATTGAAAGCGATTAGCAGAATTCGTCATATCGCTCATTCTCACAACTTTTCGCTCTGCATTAGCCATCGATTTAAGCCAACCTATATTGCCTGTTTGGCGACAAATTTACCCGTTATTGGAATCAACCACGCTTTTAGCGTATATCAACGTCGATCAAGAAAAATATTTGCTCATTTCTTCAAAAACCGCTTGCGCTTACTTGCTGTATCCAATGCCGTACGCGATGATATTCGGCACCACCTTACTTCATGGCCAAACACACAAATAGAAACGCTTTATAACAGAATCAATATTGAGGCAATCCAAACTGTGCAACTAAGCCGAAACGCGTCGCGCATCGCACTAGAACTGCCGCCTGATGCCTATATTGTCGGGAATGTTGGCCGTTTGCATCCTGACAAGGATCAAGCTACCCTGATAAAAGGGTTTGCGCAGGCATTAAAGGACCTACCAAAAAAGAGTCTCTTAGTTATTATGGGAAGTGGTCGTCTCGAACAAAACTTAAAAGATTTAGCTCATCAACTTAAGATTTCAAAGAAAGTCATATTTTTGGGACAAGTTGCCAACGGACGTAGCTACTTTAAAGCGTTTGATATTTTTGCCTTAAGCTCTGACCACGAACCTTTCGGTATGGTTATTCTTGAAGCGATGGCCGCAGGGGTTCCCATCATTAGCAGCGCATGTGGTGGAGCAATTGAGATTATTAACAACGTGGGGGAAACATTTCCCTTGGGTGATAGTAAAACATTAGCAACTCAACTCGTTGCAGTAAGTCAGTTAGATCAAAATCAGGTAAACGCTACCATCACCGCTATGGATCATCGCCTACGGAATAATTTTTCAGATCAAGCAATTACTGATCAGTTTTGGCAGCTGCCGATGATCAATTCTTTGCCGTTAAAAATCAAGGAATAATAATGTCTAAACAGTTCAGCATTGTTCCCCCCACCGAACAAGCATGGATCAACAAAGCGAAAGCTCTAGATCGTTTTCGTTGGCAGCAGTTGCGCCAACGCCATACATGGTTTGGGGCAACCTTACGCACAATTCGTGAGCGAATATTCGACTCAGTATTCGGATTGTTCGCTCACTATAAACAATCACCAAGCCAAGCAACTAAGGGATGTGATTTTTTATTATTTCAAGGTTCCGCCAAAGTTATTCTACTGAAAAGAAAAAAAGACCTTATCGCACTAATACAAAAAAATGGCCACCATCTTGTTGAAGTAGCACATGAAACACCACAAGTGATTATCCAAAAAAAAATGGTAACAAAACCACCATACGCTGTTCCCCTACGCTATTATGGCTATGCGGCCTATGCTGAATGGATAACAGCACACTACAACCCGTCACTAGTAATCAACGATCGCAATGGGAGCCTCGTTAGCCCATTTCTACGCCTTTCGCTTAATCGTCGTTCACATCTGCTTGTCCACCTTGCACATGCGTCAACATTAGAACAATCGCGCCGATTAGACATGACCGACTACGACTATTACTTCCTGTTTGGCCAAAGTTCACTCGATGCACTCAAAGCAAGAACACTTCGATTTGGCAACACCCAAGCGGTACTAGCAGGTTCCCATATGATCGATCAGGCCTTTGATCTCCCACCGGCCAATGTAACTCAAAAAACAATACTTGTTCTCGGTGTTGGACCCGACAAAGAGAAAAAGGAAGATTACCAACGTACCTACGCACTCATCAACACATGGGCCAGCCAAAATCCTGAATTCAAAGTATTAATTAAAGCGCACCCTCGAAGCCGAGTGCCGTTCTGGCAACAGTCTGCACTGACATGTAAAAACATAGAAATCCTAGCCAACAACTGTGCGTTAGCAGAAGCTCTTTCTCAAACCAGTATCGTGATCAACGTCATGTCCAATGCTGTTATCGAGGCTGCCTTAGCACAACGACCAATCATCTATGTCAACACTACTGCTGAAATAGATATTTTTGACCAAAAAAGCTATTTTGGTGAACAGGTTAATTCAATAGAAAGTTTATCCATGCAGGTTGAATGGATACAAAGTAACTATCAATTAAGCATTGAAAACACCAAAAAATTCACAGAGCACCATCTATCACACAGTATTTATGGGTTGAAAAATACATACAAATTAATCGTAGACCTAAAAAACATGAACAAAATAACTTGCCAATGTCTCAACAGTACTCAACATTAAAGATGAAATGATTTAATAATGACAACCTCTTATAATAAATCTAGTTGGCCTTTCAAATTTTCCTCTGTTATCAACCTCGACAACAGACCTGATCGTTGGGAAAAAATAAGAGATTCTTTGGGGGAACTTGGTCTCAAAAGTTCACGTTTTTCTGCGATATCGATGCATCATTTAGGGGATGATCAACCAACTCAAGCGTTGCGTGAATTTTTGCTACGCATTGATGGTGAAAATTCTAAATTTGAGCATAAACTCTTGGCAACTTGGGCCTGCATGCGCAGTCATCTGGCCATCATTGCACAGGCAAAACAAAATAATTGTCCAGCAGTTTTAATCATGGAAGATGACTGTGAATTTGAATCTTACACCCCAGCAGTACTGCAGAAGGTAAAAGCACAGCTAAAAGATCAAGAATGGGACATGCTCTATCTTGGTGGAACCATTAAAAAAAAGGGTGAGCGTTGCAAAACATCACGTAACCTTTTGTCGGTTACATGCGTACGCTTAGCCCACGCTTATCTTGTAAACTCAACTATTTACGACAAAATACTGAATGAAGCACCAACATCAGGATTGCCTATTGATTGGTATTATTCCGAAAAATTATTACCTGAAATCAGCGGCTTCATTGTCCAACCAATTTTAGCTCAACAACGGCTACTAGATATGAGCGACATTGAGCAGGTCGTTCGTCGTCCGAAATTAAAAACCCGCCAATCCGTCAAACGATTTATTTCTAAACTTATTTATAGAAAATAGCCAAGAAAAGATCAATCAGCCACCTTAGATCAATATATGCCATGAACTGATCAGAAAACGATTGGTTCCCTGTGGCACACAGATAAAGTTTAATCATCGGAGTCGAACTATGATTACACGTAAAATTCACTACTGCTGGTTTGGTGGTCGCCCTCTTCCACTACAAGCCAAACGGTGCCTCGCCTCATGGGCATATCATTTGCCTGATTACGAAGTTGTATGCTGGAATGAAGATAACTTTGATTTTAATAGTCACCCTTTTCCAGCCGCAGCCTATAAAGCAAAACGCTATGCATTTGTTGCAGATTATGTTCGAATGTGGGCATTACAGAATCAGGGTGGAATCTATATGGATACTGACGTTCAAGTATGCGGTAGTTTTGACAAATTATTGAAAAATGCTTTTTTTATAGGTCTTGAAGACTATAAACGGTTTGGAACGGCTGTTATCGGATCTAAAGCGAATCACTGGCTAGCAGAAGAAATGCTAAATTTTTACGATGAAACGCTTTTTGACGAAAACGATCTGTCAAATCTTGTCAATGTCAATGAGGTCAGTAAGCTATTACTTGACCACGGTTTTACGGGTTTTGGAGACGAAGAGGAAATTGATGGCGACCATGTTTTTGCTATTGGTTACTTTGCCGACGCAAAAAATCTGGCAAAGGGTAAGATAAAACCATTAGCTCGCCACTTATATAGCGGCAGTTGGCGAACAAAAAAGAAAAAAAACCTAATAATGATCGGTTGGAAGCACCTACGAAAAACGCCTGAAAAGATATCAGACCTCCTTCATCTGGCCTATTATAAACTAAGAGTAATATACAAAGGAAACAGCAACTGATCGACTTTGATTATATTAATACCGTCAGAATATATACAACAGCACAACTAAGGAACTAATGTGAATTTAAAACCTTTATCAAAGCCATATGAAGACTCTAAGATATGGCTATATCTCTTCGGAATTGGATTATTCACACAAATATCAGGGTTATTATACAATAACGATGGCAGCAGATATGGGACACAATCTTATTTGCTACTATTTCTACCTGTAGCAATTTCAATTATTTTCCACAAAAATGCCATCAACACGTTTCGTCAACCTGCTGGAGTTCTGCTTCTAGGTACGTTTTCATGGGTAATTATAATCAGTATCTTTAATTCAGGTTCAGACCACACACCGACATATTCACTAAAACTAATCTCATTGTTACTACTTTATGTTTTTGCCATTGCGATCTATGCTAGAAATCAACGTGCATTTACATGGCTCCTCATTTCAACGGTAATTGCCGCGTCACTTTGCGCCTGTTTAACATATTACTATCAATACCTTGTCCTTGGTAAGCCTCTGGTATATAAGTTTATGCGCGGAGGTGGCCGGTTGCGTGAAATTGGTTGGCATGGCTTTGGCGATCTCAAAAACCCGATCATTGCGGGTCTTTATTTTGGCAGTTTTGCCATAACATCTACCTATCTTTTCGTCAATTCAAAATTAAAACTGTGGCAAAATATCATAGCGATTTTAGCCATGACAAGTTTATACACCTATGTTTTACTCTCGTTTTCCCGTGGTGCCTTATTTTCAACAGCAACGGCCTATTTTGTTCTGCTGTTATTATACCTCAATCGTAAATCATGGATATTACTCTTCATCACCTGTCTGCTATTAACGATAACAACTTATCTTTTTGTCCCTCAACTTGAAAGTGAATGGGTACGGGGATTTTCAGGGCGTGGGGCGATATGGATCAATTGGTTTGAGCATTTATCTGAATTTTGGCTATTTGGTAGCGGAGCAGGAACAGATCTCATATATAGAGGTTATAAACACGCACATAGCCTATATTTACAACTATGGTATGAATATGGAGTCGTAGGAATTTCGTTTTTCACCCTTCTATTAGTAAGTTTATTGAAAAAAGGGTGGAGATGTCGCACCCAACCACTCGCCAAACTAGGCTTGGCACTCTTGGTTTTTGCTATGGTTTCGATGATCTCTGATATTTACGCTATTATTCACCGTCCAAGTCCCTTTTGGGTCGTTGTATGGTTTCCTGTTGGACTGTTGCTCGGCATAGAAGATAGGAAATCAAAAGAGATCAAAACAGAATTGATATACTAAAACCGGACACAATTAAAGATTATATATTCAACCAACTAAAAGGAGTGTTTAAAGCTGTGGAAAAACGATGCTTAATGCTACAGCTATTAAAAATAGCTCCTCGGTTCGTTAGTTTATTCTGCCATTGCTAGCCAAATTATTGCAGTAACCGCAAATTATGATGCGGCTATTAATTTTGGTATTAAGCCTAATCATATGTTTAAGCTGTGAGATTGTATTAGTGGTCGTTATTCATTCTGATCGGCGATTGGTTTACCCATCGCGTTATCGATAAAAATGGATCACCGTGAAGCGTTACTGGATGGTTCATTTGCGATGGATGAACCTTTTTATTCGGCTCCGTAGCGTGAGAATATTCCCGTCATTATGGCGACTCTCGGTGTATGAACACCGTACTTTTGTACAAGGGGTAATTTGGAATATAAATTCCTTTGATCAGTGGGGAGTCGAACTAGGTAAAACACTCGCCGAAAATTTAAATCGGGAATTGGAACAAGGTAAATCCATTAAAGGATATGATTCCTCTACCAATGGTTTACTGAGTTATTGTTTAGATCAATAGATATGACAAAGAGAAAACCGTAATGCTTACGCTTGGACCTCTAGACATTACCAAAAATACAATCTGTTTCCTTAATGATATGGAGCATCAATGCAAAAAATAACTAAAGCGGTTATCCCCGTTACAGGCTTAGCCCACGTTTAACACCAGAAAAAATAAACTATGCAATATCAACTAGTTCCACATTAAAAAATCATCGTCTGGCACTACATTTTTGTTTATTTGCGTTAAA
>NBLX01000015.1 GCA_002084705.1 Desulfobacteraceae bacterium 4572_35.1 | reverse complement strand
CGGGCTTCCCCGGTGTGGCTCACATTCCCGATCGCGCCGAAGGTGGCAGCAAAGATTTTTCAGCGGTAATTGCCCAAGCTAAAACTTGTGCGCCACCTGTAGAGATTGAAACTGGTGAGATAGTTGGTGGTTTTGCTCATGCTCAGGTTATGGCATTGGCTGACAAGGTTGTTGAGGCGATTAAGAGTGGCGCCATCAAGCGTTTTGTAGTTATGGGTGGTTGCGACGGTCGTCATAAAACCCGCAGCTATTATACCGATGTAGCTGAAAACCTGCCGAAGGACACTATTATACTCACTGCTGGTTGTGCCAAGTATCGTTATAATAAGCTCAATCTGGGCGATATCGGCGGTATCCCCCGTGTTCTTGATGCTGGTCAGTGTAACGATTCCTATTCACTGGCGTATATTGCCCTGCAATTGAAAGAGGTGTTTGGTCTCGATGATATCAACGACCTGCCCATCTCTTACGATATTGCCTGGTATGAGCAAAAAGCGGCTGCCAGCGTTCCTGTCACCAAACGTTGCCAAGGTACTGGTAGAAAACTTCGATATTAAAGCCATTGGCGATGTCCAAGGTGATATCGATGCGATGATGGCTGGAAATTAATTTCCGGAAATTGTAAATAAAAATAACAAAGGCGCTGCATCTTGAGATGTAGCGCCTTTTTTTGCGAAAAAAATCGGTCAATCGTCACCAAAAATCTATTCATTCGTGCCTGATTGATGAAACAAAATAGCCTTTGAGTTGTTGACAGGCAACCGTATTTAAGATAATCCATAATTGAACTGCTACTTATCTTAAGAGGTGCACGCTATGTGGATTGATCGTTTATTGAAAAATCAGGTGGAACAAGCCTGCTCATCTCGACCTTCAGTTTTAATAACGGGAGCACGGCAAACAGGTAAAAGCTCATTATTACAGAGAATGTTTCCTGACGCCAATTATGTAACGCTGGATCGCGTTGTCGTTGCAGCGGAAGCCGAAGAAAATCCCGGTCGATTTCTTGATAAGTTCCAAAAACAAACGATTATTGACGAAGTGCAGTATGCCCCATCGTTGTTTAGGGAATTGAAAATTCGTATTGACGAAAATCGTAGCGATTATGGCCGTTGGATTTTAACCGGTAGTCAACAGATGCAGTTGATGAAGGAGGTCAGCGAGAGCCTAGCCGGTCGAATTGGAATTTTTCAGCTTGAAACCTTGAGTGCGAAGGAACTTAGAAATTCTGCTAAAATCAGCAATTTAGCGATTATAGACTGTGTATGGCAAGGCGGATATCCAGAGTTGTGGGCGAATCGTGATATCAATATCGAATCATTTTACGCAGACTATGTCCAGACTTATTTAGATAGAGATTTGAAATCGTTGGTCAAGGTCTCCAGCCTTCGAGATTTCCAGCGCTTTGTCCAGGTATGTGCGACTAGGTGCAGTCAACTGCTTAATTATACTGATATGGCGAAGGATGTTGGTGTTTCTGCTGGGACAATCAAAAGCTGGATGGGAGCCCTTGAAACTAGCGGCATCATCTATTTATTGCCACCGTTTTTTGCCAATATCGGTAAACGATTGGTGAAAGCACCAAAACTATTTTTTGCCGACACCGGGTTGCTGTGCCATTTACTTAATATAAATAGCCAACATGCTTACATAAAAAGCCCGGCATTGGGGCATATATGGGAGAACTTTGTATTTTCAGAAATCATAAAAACCCTGCCGATCAAGCCGGGTCGCAACCTCTTCTTCTATCGCGATCAAAACGGAGTAGAGATGGATTTTATGCTTGAGCTTGGGGGTAAGCTGCATCTGATCGAAGCTAAATCTTCCGAGCGGATAGATGCTCGGAAGCTCAATTTTTCCAAAATCGCTCCACTGTTCAATGATCGCGAAACCAGATGTACGCTGATGTGTTCAAGTGCGGAAGAGACACCAATTGAACTAAACGAGTATGCCATTATGAACCCGCTGCGCCACAATATTGTAGATATGGTGAACTAATCAGCACAATAATGAATTAAAAACTTGGGACACTCGGTATCATAACGTGTAATACGCTCACGAATCTCATCATCCCATGCGCATTTAACATCATCAGAAACCTGCGGCTCACCAAGCATAAGTAATTTATTTACCAACGTAAGCCGCTGATCTTCAGGCAACTGGATGGCTTCCTCTAGTATTTGATTTATTGAATTCATCCTTACAATATATCGGTCATATCTTTATTTGTCACTTCCGGCCCTGCCGTTATTCGCCCCGCTCTCTGCGGATAGCGGCGAGAATTTCTGCTCCACCTTGATTCATGGTTAGTTGCGCCATTTGGTCGCCCAGATCTTCTGCGTCTGCGCGGGTGCCGCTTAAGGTGTTTTTGATCAAAATTTTTCCGTCGAGGCTGATCAAACCACCGGTCACGTTTAGTTGGTCGTTTTCTGCCAGCTCAGCCATACAGAAGGCGGGAATGCTACAACCACCCTTTAGCGTTTTTAGAAATGCACGCTCAGCCAGTAACCGAAATTCGGTGTCGCTATGATTGATCGCATTGCGAATGATCTTCCGCTTTTCTGCATCAAGGGTGGTGGCCGATTCTATGGCAACGCTTCCCTGGCCAACGGGGGGGATGAACTCGTCCAGCGCAAGTGTTTCAACGATCAAATCGTTGTATTTCATGCGGTTTACTCCGGCATAAGCCAACAGGATGGCGTCGCATTGCCCATCGTCCATTTTGGCGATGCGGGTTTGCAGATTGCCGCGCATCTCGATAACCTTCAGGTGTGGATAGTATGCTTTGAGCATGGCGCGGCGGCGTACCGATGATGATCCTACTGTTAGGGGGCGGCTGGTGTCGCCTAGGCGTAGAGTTTTATCGCGGCTGACAACAACATCGTTGACCTGCTCACGCACGGTGAACGCTATTATCTCAAATCCGTCTGGCAGCTCAGATTGCATATCTTTGGCGCTGTGAACCGCTATATCAATATCACCACTGACTAATTGCTCTTCAAGTTCTTCGGTGAACACCCCTTTACTGCCGATCTTGGCAATCGATACATCTAAAACCTTGTCTCCACGTGTATCTATCTCTACGATTTGGGTATTCATGCCAGCTTTTTTTAGTAAATCTTCCACATAGTATGCTTGCCACATGGCTAGTTTACTGCGTCTGGTACCGATTTTGATGGTAGTGCTCATAATTTATCGCCTTGGGATGAGTTTATTTGTTTTTTTATGCTAGTTTTGTTTAAGAAAACGCAGCATTTTTTCAGTTATTTTCTCTGGTGTCAAGATTGATTTATGCGCTCTTTTCTGTGTAAAAAACAGCTTTTTGTCTGCGCATTGAAGATAAATATGATACCTTTCGTCTAAGTTTTTTCTAAGGCTGATTGGTTTTGTTTACTATTAGTCTGTTTATATGGTGTGTAAATATTTGAGATACTTGATGGGGATGAATAAAACTTTATGGCCTGTTGTCCTTTTAGTCCTGGTGCTGAACTGTGGTTGTGCAGGGCCGGAAGAGTATTTGATTAAGGCAGACAATGCGGCTTATTCAATTATTGCCCAAAAAATGGTGGAGACCGGTGAAGGGAGTGCTGCTGAAGGTGAATTTGAAATAAGTGGTGCCGGTTCAGTGAAGGAGCAACTACGACAACGCTTGTTGCGGCAGCAGCGATTGCCGTCGCTTGAAAATCCCACTTTTGTAGCCAGTGCTGTTGATTATAGCCAGCCTCTTGAGTTGTCGTTGCTGAAAGCCTTACAGGTTGCAGCATACAATAATCGCGATTACCAGCTCAATAAAGAGAAGGTTTTTCGTCAGGCGCTGGCTCTTGATTTGCAGCGTGAGGTATTTGCCAGCAGTTTCAACGGACTGCTCTCTACCATGTGGAGTACCAAAAAAAGTGGCAGTGAGCGTATTGGTGGACTTCATTATGGGGCCAATGGTAGTTGGAAGCACAAGTTTAAAAGTGGTGTTGCCTTCGCTGCTTCCATCGGGTTTGATCTGGTACAGTTGCTGACGGCAAACCGGGTGTCGGCGCGGGGAATTATCGCTGATGCCAGCATCAGCGTGCCATTGATGCGTGGTGCCGGAGAGCAAATTGCTACGGAGCCGTTACAGCAGGCCGAACTCAATGTGGTGTATGCCTTGTGGGATTTTGAACGCTATCGGCGTTCTTTTGCGGTGCAGATTGCCAGTGAGTATCTGCTGGTGCTGGAGTGGATGAATCGGGTAGTTACCGCTCATGATAATTATCAACGTCTGGTGGCTTCACGTCAACGTGCCGAACGTTTGGCTGATGCCGGTCGGTTGCCGCAGGTTCAGGTTGGTCAAGCGTTGCAGGATGAATTGCGCGCCCGTAGCAGTTGGGTGAGTGCGCAACAAGATAGCGCCGATCGCTTGGATAGATTCAAAATTATGCTTGGTTTGCCCACCGACAGTGTAGTTACCCTTAACTTGAATCAATTGGAGGAAAATAGTCAGATAACGCTACCCGATGATGGTGAATTTGAGAAGCAGGTACCTGAGAGCCTGGTAACGACAGCACTGCTTGAGAGACGTGATTTGCGGGTGGCACGGGGGCGGGTTGTGGACAGCCGCCGCGCAGTGTTGGTGGCAGAGGATCAATTACGTGCCGATATATCCCTGCTTGGCAGTGGCAAAGCTGGCAGTTCGCGTAGCTTGGCCAGTGTTGATAGTAACAATACAGGTCTGGATTTGGATCATGGGTTGTACTCAGCTTTGTTAACTGTTGACCTGCCTATTGAACGTACCGCCGAGCGTAATGCGCTGCGTAGTTGCTGGCTTGATTGGGGTGAGCGAAAACGGAGTTTGCAGGAACTGGAAGACAGCATAAAATATCAGATTCGTAGTGCTTGGCGCGGGTGGCGTGAGGCTTATGAGTTGATAAAAATACAAACTCAGGCTCTAAAAGTTGCCCGGAGGCGGGTTGCCAGTACCGACCTGTTTTTGCGCGCAGGACGAATTCAGATGCGTGATCTGCTGGAAGCTCAGGATGCATTGGTTTCAGCCCGCAACGCCTTGGTGGCAGCTCAGGTTCAGTATCGTATTCGGGTGCTGGAGTTGAAGCGTGATATAGGAACACTTGATATTGACCCCGCTGGGGGATGGCTTAAGGATGTTATCGCGTATGATGACGTGGCACAAAAATAGATATAGCTGGGTGATGATCGCCTTGGTTGTGGTGGCAGTCATTTGGTTGTTAACTTTTCAATCAAAGACAGTGCCTACCGTTGGTGTGACACCAGTTCTGGTTGAAGCTGAATTCGGTCCGCTGAAAATAGCTGTTAACGCTGCAGGAACTTTAAAGCCGCGTGATCAGGTGGTGGTGGCTAATACCCTTGAGGGGCAGACCACTATCTTGTCTATTGTTGACGAAGGAACCAAGGTGAAAAAGGGTGATCTGCTCATTGAACTGGATGCCAGTGCGTTACAGAACAAGTTAGTAGATCAGCAAATTGTAGTGCAGAGTGCCAAAGCGAGCTACGTTCGGGCGCGGGAAAATCTTGAAGTGGTGAAAAATCAGGTGCTGAGTGATGTTGAAGCGGCGCAGTTGGCGTTTAAGTTTGCTCAGGATGATCTGAAGAAATATCGACAGGGGGAGTTTCCCAATCAAAAAAAAGAGGAGTTAGCAAAAATAGCGGTGAAGCAGGAGGAGTTGCGGCGCGCGGAGGAAAAGCTGTCGTGGTCTAAGGTGCTGTTTGCTGAGAAGTTTTTATCTCAGACTGAACTTGAGGCTGACGAGCTTGCGGCCCAAAAGGTACGTTTTGATCTGGAGTTAAGCCAGAGTGGCTTGAAGCTGCTCCTCGATTTTACCCATGTACGCCGCCTGGATGAGTTGCAGGCCGCTCTTAAAAATACCCGCCGGGCTTTGGAGCGTGAGAAGAGCAAAACCAAATCGAGCAGGGTACAGGCTGAAGCCGAACTTCAGGCCAAGAAGGCGATGTTCGAGCGCGAGCAGGCGAAATTAGTTAAATTGCGCGATGAGATTCACAAGTGCGTTGTTGTCGCTCCGCAGGATGGAGTGGTGGTTTACGCGACCTCATTGCAAAGCAGTTGGCGCAGGACAACGGAACCGCTGGCAGCGGGGCAACAAGTGCGTGAGCGGCAGGAGTTGATCTATCTGCCCTCCTCCGGGATCATGATGGCTACTACCCAGATAAGTGAATCGGATCTGAAGAAGGTGCAGGTTGGGCAGGGGGCGCTGGTTTATGTCTCCTCAATCTCCGAACGTTCATTTAAGGCTAAAGTTAAATCGGTGGCGGTTTTCCCCGACAGCACCAGTAACTGGTTGAACCCCGATTTGAAGCTGTATCGTACAGAGTTGGAATTGTTGGAGCACAGTGAGACACTGCACAGCGGAATGAATTGTCGCATTGAGATTGAGGTGGACAGTTTCGATGAAACTGTGTCGATACCGATTCAAGCGGTGGTGATTGAAGACGGTAAACCGTTTGTATTCTGTGTTCATGCTGGAGTGTTGGCACGTCGGGCGGTAAAGTTGGGGGCGAGCAATGATAGCAAAGTACAGATTCTGACCGGTGTTGAGCGTGGGGACAAGGTGCAGATAAATCCTCCGCTTGCCGCAACGGGGATGTGATGACTCAGCAATGTGGGGAGATCATCCGGCTGTGTCGAGCCGAACGTAGTTATTTTAGCGGTGATGCCAGGGTGAAGGCGTTGGATGATGTCGATTTAACCATTACTGCGGGGAGCACTTTGGCTATTATGGGCGCAAGCGGTTCGGGAAAAAGTACACTGCTAAATGTGATCGGTTGTCTCGACAGATTGACCAGCGGTCGCTATCTTCTCAATGGTGTTGATGTCAGCACCCTTGATGACAATGATATCAGCACCTTGCGCCTGAACAGTTTTGGTTTTATTTTCCAAAGTTTTCACCTCATACCTCAACTAAATGTTTTGGAGAATATTGAGCTGCCTCTTTATTATGCCGGAGTTCCTGGTGGTGCGGCTCGCGAGCGTGCCAAGGATCTTGCCGCGACAATGGGGCTGGAACAGCGCTGGTTTCATCGCCCGAGCCAGCTTTCTGGTGGTCAGCAACAACGGGTGGCTATTGCCCGCGCTTTGGCCAACGATCCGGATATACTCTTGGCGGATGAGCCTACCGGTAATCTCGACAGTGCCACCGGTTGGCAGATACTGGCAGTATTATATGATCTGGCCGCAGGCGGAAAAACTTTGATTATGGTTACGCATGATCAACAGATTGCAGCGCAGATGGAACATCATCTATATATGCGAGATGGAGCAGTGCTTCGTGCCCAGGTAGCGCAGGAGCGACAATGAATACCAAAAATCTGGATAGCGGGCTAAGCCGTTTCATGCAACTGATTTTTGTCCGTGATGTAGTTCTGGGGATAAATAATTTGCTGCTCCACGGTATGCGCTCTTTTTTGACCATATTGGGGCTGGTGTTTGGTGTGGCCAGCGTAATCGCCATGTTGGCGGTAGGCAATGGTGCAGGACAGGAAGCGTTGGAGCAGATCAGAAAACTAGGTAGTGACGTTGTAATTCTGAATTCGAGTAAGCCGTTGGTGGCGGAGAAACAATCGCAACGGAAAAGATTTTTTAGCGTTTACGGGCTGACCTATCTCGATGCCCAACGGATACATGAGACTATTCCGGCATTGAAGGTAGTGGTGCCGGTGAAGTTGCGCAGCGAACAGGTCTATGATCGTCCTACGTCGGTGGGGGTGCGCGTGGTTGGTACTACCGGTAACTGGTTTAATGTTGTGCGTAGTACTTTGGTGAGTGGTCGTACTCTCACCCCTTTTGATGAATACGATCGTCGGGCAGTGGCGGTGATAACCGAAAATTTGACGCGAAAATTATTTCCGTTGCAGTCGGTGTTAGGTAATTTTGTGCGTTTGAAAGGGAGTTGCTATAAGGTTGTTGGGGTGGTGCGCATCAGTGGTGATGCCGAGAGTAAAGTTGAATCTGTCGATAGTGCCAAGGATGTCTACATCCCGTTATCGGTGATGCGGGAGCGTTATGGCGATATTGTGTTGCAGCGTGGCACCGGCAGCAGTGTGCGCGAAAAGGTGGAGTTGTCGCAGCTGTTGATTAAGATGAACTCAGAGTCGGTTGTTGCGGCTTCGGGCGCGGCTTTGCATTCCCTGATCAGCCGTTTTCACCACAAGGATGATGTCAGTATCAGGATTCCGTTGCAACTTTTGCATCAGGCTCAGAAAACGCAACGCCGTTTCAACATTGTCCTGGGCTCCATTGCGGCGATAAGCTTGTTGGTGGGTGGAATCGGTATTATGAATATAATGCTGGCTTCAGTTACTGAGCGCACGCGGGAGATTGGAATTCGCCGTGCTATCGGTGCGCGTCGGTGGCAGATTGTTACCCAGTTTTTGATTGAAACTGTGGTGCTTTCCTGTTGTGGTGGTTTGTTAGGGTTATTGTTGGGATTGGCTCTGCCGTGGCTGATTACTCATTTTACCGGTTTAACTACGCTGGTAACAACTTATAGTTTAGTGCTGTCGTTGGTGATTAGTGTCTCTGTTGGGGTGATATTTGGTCTGTATCCAGCGATTCGAGCTTCGCGTCTGGACCCTATCACTGCGCTACGTTACGAATAGGTAGTTTTATATTCAACTATTTTTATAATTATTCAGCACGATGGGTTAGTGCTCCCCATAACAAGGGACGCATTGCACCCATCCAAGGGGCTTATTGTCGCCGTCCATGGCGACAAATACCCTTGATATGGGGATCACTAGCCCAACTTAGTGAGTTGCGGAACAGTTGTAAAAGAGAATTGCTGACTAATTATGTTAAAAACTGAAGATATGACAAAGTTTATTCCCACTACTCGTGCCGAGATGGAAGCGCGGGGTTGGTCGGAGCTGGATGTGCTGTTTGTTAGCGGTGACGCTTATGTCGATCATCCGGCTTTCGGGGTGCCGCTGTTGGCGCGTCTGCTTGAATATCATGGATTTAGGGTAGGAATAATAGCGCAGCCCGACTGGCGTGACCCGCAGGCGTTGCAGGTGTTGGGGCGACCACGATTATGTGCAGCTATTTCGGCAGGGGCGATGGATTCGATGGTAAACCATTACACTGCTGCTCGCAAAAAACGTCGAGATGATGCCTATACCCCAGGCGGAATGAGTGGTGCCCGCCCAAATCGTGCTGTAATAGCTTACACCGCTGCCGTTAAAGGAGCTTTTAAGGGGTTGCCGGTAATTATCGGTGGTATTGAAGCCAGTTTGCGCCGTTTGGCTCATTACGACTACTGGAGTGACCGAGTACGCCGTTCGGTGCTGGTGGATAGCAAGGCCGATTTGCTGGTGTACGGCATGGGCGAGAAACCGCTGATTGAAATTGTCAGTCGCCTGCATCAGGGTGAGGTGGTGGAGCAACTTACCGATATTGCTGGAACTGCTTGGTTGAGCACCGTTGCTGTGGCGGGGGAACAGCTTCCGAGTTTTGAGGAGGTGAGCGAAGATACTCAGAGCTATGCGCAGATGTTTCTGAGTGTAGAACAGCATAAGAATTCTACTTTGGTACAACAGCATGGTAAGCGCTTTGTGGTGATTAATCGCTCGGCACCATCTTTGACAACTGTTGAGCTTGATCAGCTTTACGGGTTGCCCTTTTGTCGTCGTTCCCATCCGAATTACACAGCAAAGATTACAGCGTTTGAGCAGATTCGTTGGTCAGTAACCAGCCATCGTGGCTGTCAGGGTGGTTGCGCTTTTTGTGCCATCGCCCGCCATCAGGGGCGGCATGTCCAATCGCGTTCGGAACAGTCAATAGTTAAGGAAATTGAGAATATGACCCACGACAACCAATTTCGCGGAACTATCAGCGATGTTGGTGGACCGACAGCTAATATGTATGGCATTGAACTTGTTCAGCGTGAGCGGTGCCAGAAATGTAAGCGTAGCAGTTGTATCTATCCACAGGTGTGCTCTAATTTACGTGTTAAGCCTGAGCGTGGTGCCAAGTTGTTGTGGCAGATTAGCAATGTTGATGGGGTTAAACATGTTTTTGTTGCCTCGGGGGTGCGCTATGATCTGCTCGAACAGCAGCCAGAATATTTGCACCAACTGTTGGATCACCACGTGGGTGGCTTGTTGAAGGTGGCGCCGGAGGCGTTGAGTGCTCCTTTGCTAAAAGTGATGCGCAAGCCGATGCCAGATTGTTTTAGCCGTTTTATCGATACGTTTCGACAGCATAATCGCCGTAGTGGTAAGCGGCGTGGCATTGTTCCTTATCTTATGGCTGCCCATCCAGGTTCAACTTTGAGTGATATGGTGGATACTGCGCTATTTTTGTGCCAATATGGGTTGCAGGTGGAGCAGGTACAGGAGTTTACTCCAACACCCGGTACTTTGGCTACGTGTATGTATCATACTGGAATTGATCCGTTAACCGGTACTGCGGTGGTTAGTACTTACTCGGAGAAGGAGCGTCGCCTACAGAAGGCGCTGTTGCTGTATCATCAGCCGCAAAACAAAAGAGATATCCGCGAAGCCTTGCGTTTGTGTGGGCGTGAAGATGCTGCAGAAAAGTTATTGGGTGCGCATAGGGTGCAGCGCAGTGAAGATAAAGGCAATGTGGTCAGCGAAAAAGGTTCGCACCACCGGCGCGGCAAAGGGCGGCGTGTTGTCAAAAGAGGTCGGAATAAGTAGATAGGTTACTTCAGGTGAACAGCTCAGGGGTTACAATAACAATTTTGGGATCAGGAACCAGTACCGGAGTGCCAGTGATTGGTTGCTCATGTCCGGTGTGCAGTTCAACCTCCGTTCGCAATCGACGCAGCCGCTGCAGTGCGCTTTTATCTTGGTCGGGGTATAATCTCCTTATTGACACTTCGCCAGACTTGCGCAAGCAGTCCTTGGATAATGGTATAGAGAAGATTGATGCGGTGTTTTATACCCATAGCCACGCGGACCATGTTCATGGTATTGATGATTTGCGTGTCTTTAATTTAGGCGTTGGTGAAGGGCTTCCGGTCTACGCTTCGGCTGCAGTTATTGAGCGTCTTACAAGTTGTTTTGCTTACGTGTTCAAATGGCGCACAAAAGGGTTCTGTCCACGTTTACGCCCGATGGTGTTGACGGAAGCGGTGGAGCTGTTCGGGCGCTGTATAATGCCTATAGACCTGATTCATGGTGAAGCTGCGGTGTTTGGTTATAGGGTAGGCTCGTTGGCGTATTTGACCGATTGCAGCGACCTGCCGGAGCAGTCGTGGCCAAAGTTGCAAGGGTTGGAGTTGCTGGTTATTGATGGCTTACGCTATCGACACCATCCGACCCATTTTACCATTGCTCAGGCGATAGAGGTTGGGCAGCAATTGGATGCTAAACGGGTAGTGTTGACCCATTTAAGTCATGATGTGGATTATGATAAACACAGTGAGCAGTTGCCGGAAAATGTTGAATTTGCCTACGATGGTATGGTTATTACTGTGAGTGATTAACCGGAACAGGTTGTTTTACTGGTATCGAGGGATCCTATATGCAGCAAGAATTACGCTTACATGGCCACATTGATGACACTGTTGAATATTTTGTCACCGTAGCGGCACATGATGCGGAAAATTGTCATTTCTATGAACGTGACGGAGATGCATTGCGCATTTTCTCTCCGGGCAATGAGATGCGCCTTGGTTCCAGTGGACTGACTCATTGGGGTAACGGTGGGAGTTTCTGCGAGTATATGTATGGCATTGATCAGCCACTGGCAGACTTGATTAAACCTGAAGTTAAAAACCGTCTAGTGCTGTTTGGTGCCGGGTATAAAGATGGTGGCGAGTTAGTCTTCTCCGATGATACCATGGGCACCATCTCATATGAGACCATTTTTGCCGAAGGTCATGCCATAGCTAATTGTTTCTTTTTCGTTACTGGTTCAATTTATGGTGCGTTAAAAACACAGCAGGAGGGGTTGTTGCTGCTGCTGGGGAGGCTACTCAAGCGCACACCTCGGGTTGGAGATGCAGATGATGCCAGCTTGGTTGATGAACTTGCAGGCTTGCTGGGGCACAAAAGCCACTTTTATCTTATTCGGTTGATCAACAAAAAGCATAAAGCTTACTACGATCTGTTTCAGAAACTCTACTTTACCTATCGTAATATTCCCGATTCCGCCTACGAAAATTTACAGGTGTTAGCACAGCGTCTGGGGATCGGTGCTTTGCAGCAACAGCGTATCCGTATCGCAGTTATGTATGCTCACCGTGATAATCGCCCGGTGGTGGATGAGTATCGTGATATTTTGATCGCCTGTCACCATGATGGAACCATCACCCGTGCAGAAAATGCTCGCCTGACCAGGCTGAAAACTCTTGCCACGCGTAATAAAATTCCAGCAAAACTTTTTGCCCCCCTCGACGATAACCTTAAGTATGAAAAAATGGTCGATCAAGAGCAGGACTATATTGCCGATACTCGGGAGATTTTGTCGAGTCTGTTGTCACGCAATCAAAGTCTTGATCAAGCTATTAACCGTGACGACATGTTGCGTTTGCTGTTTGCGAAACGCCGTGCCATGCATAATCGGGACTATCTGTTTGACCAGATTTTGCTTGAAACCAGCAAGGTTTGCGATGAACAGGTACATCGGGGCGCAGATGTGGCTCTGCTTGAACGGATGAACACCATAATTGAATATTTTGATCATTACGAAAATTCGGCAACTGAGATCAATAATCTGGCTTTTATGGTGGGGGTGCGGATTGATGAACATATGATCTACGCCATACAGCGTAGCTTTAAGGCATTGGAACGGTTGGAGAAAAATCTGTTTAATCAGCTTCTGTTCGATGATCTGCTGGTTAATCGTTTTATGGGTGTATATGGGCGGCGCAAGATTGTTGCCTTGCAGCATGGTTTGCATGCAGGTCATGATATGGCTAAAATTCTCATGCGGTTGCGTCATGTCAGTTCCGATGAAGCTACCTATGGTCAGTTGTTGACCATTGTGCAGGAGTTGTTGAAAAACAAGTATTCCCAAACACTTAACTGGGAGTGCCGAGTGATGTTCAGGCGTGATGTTGAGGCTAGATTGCAATTGCAGGGGATATCTTATGATCCCTTTCCTGATCAGATTTTTTGCGAAGTGATGATTAATGTTGAGAAGGAGTTGTTTTATCTACAGCAATTGTTGCCGAAAATAATAGCTGAAAAACATTACAATTTACGTGATGATTTTCTTCTCAACAGTGGCTTGGATCGTTTCTATATCGAAGAATTGGAACACGAATATTTGCTGCGTCATGGTTTAGAAGGGCTTACTTTGGAGCAAGTTGGTATCGATAATTAAGAGGGACGGTGGTTTAAGATGAAGCAATATGCCAGTGAAAAGGTTGATCAATTATATCGGGCGAAGCTGCGTCTTGGCCTAAAGCTACTTACAGCTTTTGCGACATTGTATTTTATGTTCGTTTTTTTACAGGTGTTCAAGGAAGAGTGGTTGGCTATGCCGGTTGCTGGTGTCAATTTGGGTTTGATCCTGGGCTTGCTACTGATATTTATTTCAGTGATCGTCGCGCTGATTTTTCACCTGTGCAGTTGTCGGCTTGAGCGCACCTTTTCCGAGCAGTTGCAGCGCGTGGCAGTGGAGAAAGATTGATGGTTTTTCAACAGTCGAATCTGGCAGTTATTCTGTTCCTGGTAGTTATTGCGTTGGTAGTTGGGCTTTCCTGTACTCTGATTCGGCGTAGTTCATCGCCTGCAGGGTATTTTGTTGCCAGTGGTAGCGTGCATTGGGGGGTCAATGGTATATCTTTTGTCGGTGACTATCTGTCTGCTGCATCCTTTCTCGGCGTTGGCGGTATGATTGCCGTTGCTGGCTTCGATGGTTTTCTCTATTCTATAGGTTTTCTCTCCGGTTGGATTGTGCTGCTGTTGCTGCTGGCTGAACCGGTACGACGTTTAGGTCACTTTACCTTCACTGATGCACTTGATGCTTATTTTCAGAGTCGTGGGCTGCGTTTTGCTGCCGCTATAAGTACGCTGATAATCTCGATTTTCTATCTGATACCCCAGATGGTAGGTGCGGGAGCCCTGATGATGCCGCTGTTGGGCGTACCACACTATGTTGGCGTATTGATGTTGGGTACGGTGGTCACGATCATAGTTGCCACTTCGGGGATGGTATCTACCACCTATGTGCAGTGTGTTAAGGGGGGGCTATTGCTTGTGATCTCCTTGGTGTTGGTGTATGCGGTGCTGGAGCGTGGTTTTATTATGGATGGCACCGTGATCGTGCCTACAACAACGGTGCAGAGTGGGGATGCGGTTGGATCCAAATTTAACCACAGTGGGTCTTTGGATCCCTTGAAGTATCTGCAACTTTTTTATGCCGGTGATATATATCAACTGCGTCAAAAGGGTGGGGGCGAGGTGTCTCCAGATTTCGAGCGGAAAAAGGCTGGAGCTGAAATTATGCGCAGCGGTGGTTTGTTTCAGCTTGGCTCAGGGCATTGGCGCGATCGGATAGATTTCATCTCGCTGATGCTGGGGTTGATCTGTGGCACCGCAGCACTTCCACATATTCTTATCCGTTATTATACGGTGTCGAGCAATGTTGCTGCACGCAAATCTTCCATTGTTGCTATATGTGGTATCGCGCTGTTTTATGTACTCAGTCTGTATATAGGTCTGGGTGCCATGACCAGCGGAACCGTAAATCTTGGCGACAGTAATATGGCGGTACCGCTGTTGGCAAAGTCCCTTGGTGTGGTGTTTTTTGCTGTAGTTTCCGCTGTGGCATTTTCGGCGGTTTTAGGTACGGTAAGTGGTCTTATAATAGCATCATCGGGTGCCGTTGCTCATGACATTATGGATCGGGTGCTGGGGATGAAAATGACCGCCATGGAGAAGGTTGTCGCTGGACGCATTGCCGCTATAGTTATCGGCTGTATTGCTATCTACCTCGGGCTGGTTTTTGAGGGGATGAATGTGTCGTATCTGGCGGGGTGGGCCTTTGCTATAGCTGCTTCGGCAAATTTACCAGCCTTGTTGTTGGCATTGTTTTGGCGGCGGACTACAAGTCAAGGTGTGGTGGCGGCAATTTTTTCCGGTCTGCTTGTGTCTCTTGTCCTTATCCTTGTTTCTCCAGAGATGTATGTGCGTTATGGCTATGCGGCTACACAGGCGCCAATACATCTTAATCACCCAGCTATTATTGCCATGCCTATATCTTTGTTGGCGGCAATTGTTGTTTCTTTGCGTACAACAGGCTTAACGCAGCGTTAATTATTCTATTTCTAAAACGCCAATCTATTTTCTTCCTGTTTCTCTCATCATGTTTAGCTGTCTGTTTTGTCAGTACTATCAATCTTTGTAATAAATGTAGTTTTATTTCGCCGTTTTATGTCGGTATGAAATGAGTTGTTTTATCTTTGCTGTTTGCTGTTTCTTGAAATGGTGATAACATTGATATGTGTCAACTACCTGTAATTTAATGAGAAAACCTGCTCGGTGGCTGTTTTCAATGCTTTGTTTTGCGGGGATAGGTTTTTAATTGCTGTCCTGATGTAGGTGAGGCAATTCGATTTTATAACAACATTTTACTTGACCGCAAAACTATGCTGTGGCATAAAAATATAAACCTTAAAGGACAGAGGAGAAACAAATGGCTGACAATATGTATTACATACTGGGTGGGATTATTACAGCAGGAGCAGTTATCTGTTTTCTGTTCTCCTATGTTCAGGATTGGCGGGAGAAGAAGCCCAGAAAAGGGCGCTCATTATATTCACGTATCAATGGTGAAAATTGAAAATTTGTTTGTACTGGTACACGGTAAATTATTGGTCGTAACTGGCGGCCGCAAATTTCTAACCAAAGTTAGTTTATGAAACCAAGGAGAGGAGGGGTTTGGCATTCATTCAAAAGTTGTTTTTAGATGAGATTTATTGATTTGTTTAAGTTTATGTGGTTTGCGCGGGGTGGTGCCCTGCAGACCTTCACCAAGGAGGTATAGGTATGGAAAAAGATATTAATATTAACTTTTTTAAGCCCGTCGGCGAATTTATGACAAAAGACGTGGCGATGAAGAAGAAGCTGATTTTAATCTGGTTTTTTGCCACTTATGGTTTTCTCTTTCTTTTGAAGATGGTTGCTAATCCAGATGACGTTGTACAATTGACGCTCAATACCGGTGAAGTTATCACTCAGGTGAGTGGTAAGAGCTTTTTAACTGAGACTCAGTTCATGGGCTTCCCGTTTCACTTTTGGTATTCGGCACAGTTCCTGATCGGGCTGTTTATCTTTTTGTGCTATGTCTATTGCAAGTTCATCGACAAGCTCGAAGCTGAGCATGGTAAATAGGAAGGGAGAACTCGATATGAAAAGAATAATGCAGTGGGGTTTATCCCTGTTTTTTGTCCTGATGTCCAGTAACGCTTTTGCGGTTACCAATCTCAATCCTGAGGGCAAGTTTAAGGTGATTCCGGCTCTCTTGATGATTTCGTTGCTAGTTTTGTTCGTCATGGTAGGTGTTTTTTCCAAGGCGCAAAATACTGAAGATTACTGGGCTGCGGGTCGTGGCGTAGGTCAAATCGGTGGTGGTATGGCGATCGCCTCTAACTGGATGTCAGCGGCTTCGTACTTAGGTATGGCTGGTTTGATCTATCTTAAAGGTTACTTCGCTATATCGTATGTTCTCGGCTGGACCGGTGGTTATGTTTTGTTGCTGGTATTGATGGCTGGGCAAGTACGTCGCTATGGTAAGTATACCGCGCCTGACTTTGTCGGTGACCGTTACTATTCTACCACAGCACGTCTTATGTCTGCGCTGATTGTTATCCTTATCTCCTTCGTTTACGCGATTGGTCAGTACAAAGGTATCGGTATGATGTTTAACTGGATCTTTGGTATTAACTACCAGACATCAGTTTTCGTCGGTACCGGTGTTGTTTTGGCATACGTACTTATCTCTGGTATGCTTGGTGCGACCAAAAACATGCAGGTACAGTATGTGGTTATTGTTATCACCTTCTTCCTGCCCTTGTTCTTTATCGCGTCAAAGCTGGGTTATTTCTCTGCTGTACCACAAATTGGTTACGGCGCGGCAGTATATGATATCGGACACGGTGGTAACGGAATTTCGGCTGCAGTTGCTGATCCTAGCTATTACCTGCCATTTGCCAAATACACCATGTATCACTGGTTCGCATTGTGCATGACCTTGATGCTTGGTACTGCTGGTCTGCCACACGTTATCGGTCGTTTTTATGTTGTTCCACGTGTTAGCGATGCTCGCTGGCAGGTTGTTTGGGGTCTATTCTGTATCGCTCTTGTGTACTGGACTGCTCCTGCATATGCTTCTTTCGCTAAATTCTCTAACCTGCTTGGTACTTCTGGTACAATCACTCCTGACGCTATCGTTGTTAACGCAGCTGAGCTTGCTGGTTTGCCTGAGTGGTTATCGTTGTTAACGCAGCTGAGCTTGCTGGTTTGCCTGAGTGGTTCTCTGGTTTCCTCGCAGCTGGTGGTGTTTCTGCGGCGTTCTCAACTGTTGGTGGTTTGTTAATGGCTGGTTCTTCCGCATTTGCACACGATATCTACTTCCGTGTTATGAATCCGAATGCCAGTGAAGAGAGCAAGATGAAGGTTGCCCGTATTGGTACAGTTAT
>NBLX01000100.1 GCA_002084705.1 Desulfobacteraceae bacterium 4572_35.1 | reverse complement strand
CCAAGCACCTTACCAACCTCACCGCTAAATACTACTTCGTCAAACTCCTTAACCATCTGACCAGGACCAAATGCACCCAAATCACCGCCACTTTTCCCTGACGGGCACTGAGAAAACTTTTTAGCGCAACTGGCAAAATCTATGGCACCAGCTTCAATTTGTGATTTAAGTTCCTCGCATTTTTCTTCGCTTGCTACCAAAATATGACGTGCTGTTGCTGTTGCCATGGTCAACTCCTTAATGAATGATTAAATACTCTAAAAAATAGCTGCGCAGTATATTATCAATTACCACCTTTTTCCAGCTATATTTCACTTATCGCCAACCTCAATCTCCCCTTTTTTTCACTCCCCGCTGAGCAATAGCAGACAGAGGATCGTCTGGCCACGGATGTTTAGGATACCGCCCCTTCATCTCTTTTTTAACCTCTGGATAGGTTGTGAGCCAAAAACTTGCCAGGTCTTTTGTTACCTGCAATGGACGCCGTGCCGGCGATAATAGATGTATAGTCAGGGGCATTCTTCCCCCTGCGATAGAGGGGCTGCTATGCCAACCAAAAAGCTCTTGTAGTTTTGCAGCCAACACCGGCTGTTCTGGTTCACTGTAATCTATAGTTGCCCGAGAACCACTCGGCAGCCGCAAGAACACAGGTGCCAATTTTTCCAGCCGCTGCTGTTGGTCCCAATTTAACAAGCTGTGTAACGGCTCCTGCAGTTTTATTTTTTTAAGCGCAGTTGCACTATGAACACCAGATAGCCACGGTGCCAACCATCGCTCCAACGAATCTAGCAAATAATGATCATCCAGTGGCGGCCAATCATCTTGCAGCCCATATCGGTCAACAAAACGGCTACGTTGCAACCAATTTAAACTAGCTTTATCCCAGTTTAAACAAGTTAAACCCACCTGCCTGATATAGGTAAGAATAAGCTCCTGTGCCACATCTGCGCCAACGGCCACAGGTCGTTGGTTTACAACCAATGCTCCAATTTTCTGGCATTGGCGACCCACCACTCGCTGGTGAACCTTGTCCCATGCTATATCTTCCTGCCATGGCATCTGGTCGGCAAAAAAACTTACAATTTGTTCACTGTTTACAACCGATGCCTGATGAATCAAACTTTTACCATTACCTTGATGCTGCACTTCAACTGCCACCAGCCATTCAGCATCATTAACGTGGCTGCGTGATGACAATTTAGCGCCTAACCCGTTACGCATTTGATAGTACCCATTACTATCAGGGCGTCGCTTGGCTATCCGGTCAGGAAATGCCGCTAATAGCAATTCTCCAACATCAGTAGAGGTTACATCTTCGACATTAATTGATTTTGACAAACGCAAACGCTTTTTCAAAGTGCTCAAGCTGCGCATAGCCGCCATATTCTCTTTGCCTGTAGCATTAAGCTTAGAGCTGTATCTCCACCATTCCAATCTATCGACGATATCACTTTGACTGGCAACATCCTTCTCAGCTCGAAACCAACGATCACCCTCTTCTAACAACACTGCCAACTCACAGGCCAGTAACTGTTTCTGTTTATTATCTCCACAACTAACAATCATTGCAGCCAAACGGGGATGAAGTGGCAAAGATGAGATTTGACGTCCACGATTAGTTATAGATCCGTTTTTGCCCACAGCACACAATTCATTCAATAGGCACATCGCCGCTTTCATATGCGCAGCCGGTGGCACATTCAGCCATGCTAACTTATCAACTTCAGGCACTCCCCATAACGCCAGTTCAAGAGCCAAGACTGACAGATCGGTCGCACATATCTCCGGTGTAGAATATGGTTGCAACCCCCGCTGAGTGGTTTCACTCCACAAACGATAACAACGTCCAGCCTGTAACCGCCCTGCCCTGCCAGCACGCTGAACAGCACTAGCGTTGGATATTGAAGCTGTTATCAAGCCGTTCATACCGCTTGCAGCATTAAAAGTAAGACGGCGTTCCAAACCGCTGTCGACAACAGCACCTATACCGGCAATAGTTATACTGGTTTCAGCAATATTGGTGGCAAGAACAATCTTACGTTTATGTGATGCCGTAATAGCAAGTTGCTGCTGCTCATAGGGCAATGCCCCATATAACGGGAAAATACAGATTTCGGTCGGAAGGTGCTCATTTAGCATTTTTTGGCATGCACGTATCTCCCGTGCTCCCGGCAGAAATACTAGAACATCTCCCAATTGATCACTTAACGCCCTTCTGACAGCCGCAAACACACACTGTTCCAAACCAACCCGACAACCAGCCTGACAACTTCTATTGCTGTTTCTATTCCCATTGTCGCCCATATACACAATATCTACAGGATAACTGCGACCACTACAGCTAATAATTGGGCAATTATCGAACAGTCTACTAACGGCGGCACTATCCATCGTAGCTGACATGAGCACAATACGCAGCTCTTCACGCAACCCCTGTTGCACGTCACGACTCAAAGCCAACCCCAAATCGCTGTGGATATTACGCTCGTGAAACTCATCAAAAATTATCAGTCCTACACCTTCAAGGGTAGGATCATTTTGCAAACATCGGGTCAATATACCTTCGGTTATAACCTCAATGCGGGTATGCGCGGTAACACGGTGGTCATTACGGATAGCGTAACCAACAGTATTGCCCACCTCTTCACCAAGGGATTTACTCATAAAACGTGCTGCATTCACCGCCGCCAGTCGACGTGGTTCAAGCATAATTATTTTTTGCCCAGCCAACCACGCTTCATTGATCAACGCCAGAGGCACTCTGGTTGTTTTGCCGGCACCGGGTTCTGCTTGCAATACCAGGCAATTGTGTGAATTCAGCTCTCTGCGAAGAGATGGGATGATATTATCAATAGGGAGAAGCGAATCTTTTGACATATAAAAAACCGTAGCACACTGGATGGAAAACATTTCGTACAGGGACGAGAATCGAACACAATATCAAACCACCTAATATCAAAAGCTGGAAAACAATAGTTTTGTCTCCATATAAAAAAACCACCTTTCTGTTCTTGATTATTACCAGAAAACACATAAATAGCCGCAAAAATCTATTTACATATCAACACCATATATGTTCTACTCCACTAAATTAAACAGACGTTTGATTAACTTAAAACACACGCCAACGCAATTCACCCAAACAGAACAGAATCGGGCTCAGGCATGAAAAACAACTCTGAAAAAAATTGTCGCAACAACTCACGGCAACAAATTTTAGCTACAGCTATCACCCTGTTTGCTCATCAGGGTTTTGACAAAACAGGTCTGCGTGAACTGGCGAAAACGGCCGGAGTCAACCTGGCTATGGTAAATTATTTTTTTGGTTCAAAAAACAAACTGCTCACAGAAATTTTGGATATATTCTTTTCCCAATACGTAGATATCGCCAGAACAACACTGAGTGGCGATGACGAGTTAAGCGTCAAGCTGGAAAGATTTATCCTCAAAGCCATAAAGTTTTTTGCCGAAAACAGGGAATTCCTTATCATTGCCATAACCGATCTTCACCATGAGGATGAAGAGATTATCGGACACAAGAGCACTTGGGCTCGCCAAATGTTTAAAATTGTTGAGTTAGAAATCTGCCACCGCTTGGCAGAAGAGAGAAACTTGAAGCTCTCTCCCAAACTGATCATGCCAATGCTGACATCTATAATGTCTTCACGCTTTTTGTTTTCCCCAGTCATGGAACAAATTGAAGATAACGAAACATATGACATGTCACTGCAGAGATACGCTGAAACGATAACAGCTATCGTTCTGGACGGTATTTTAGGGCAGAAAGTACTTAGGTAGGGGGGTAAACGCAAAGTATGAATACTATCAGGCTGTATAACATAGCTAATATTCTAAAAGGTGGAATTTTTCAAAACTCCGCACAACTGGCGTATTTTGTCTGCCTGGTTATTATGTTCTCAGCAACACAAAGTTTAGCCATCACCATTGATGATGCTGTTACCATAGCGCTATGCCGCGAACATTGAGTCCCATGACTCCGGCAACCATCGGCAGTAACCCCGGAGCAGTGGCAACCACTGAGGATCTGTTCACCACGGCACTCACCTACAAGGTGAAACTCTTTACCGGTTTCGCCAACACCCACGCCATAGAGGCTTCCGCGTTACAAAAAGAGTTGGTGGACGCTGCTCTAAAACTGAGCCGTGAGCAATTAGTCTATAACGTAAAAACTCTTTACGTGAATATCCTTTCGCTGATGGCGCAGAAAAATGCCCAAACAGCTTACGTCACCTCCTTGCAGCGCCTTTATGATGATGTCTCCCGCGAGCTGCAACTTGGAAGAGTGGCAAGAATCGACCAACTAAAAGCCGCAGCTGAGCTAAAAAATGGTCGCGCTCGACATACACAACTGGTCGCCGACATATCAACATTGAAAGGTGCTCTAGCAAATCTACTCGGAATTGAACCAAGAGAGGTAAAACAGCTCGGGCAATTGCAAGACCTTGAGCTGCCCCCCGAAGAGATACTGCCTGTAGAAAATAATTTTTCTGATCACATGGCAGGGCTGCAACGTCTGCACAGCTCGCAGCTTGCTGTTCAAAAAGATAATGAACTGGCAGAAAAAACCAGAGGCGCACTGTATCCCCAAGTTTCTCTTTCAGCCTCCTATGGCTTTAATTTTGGTCCCAACGATTCCGACAACATCAACAGCGGCAACTGGGAAAACGAGGAAGTGTGGCAAGCGGGGCTGAACCTGGAATGGAATATATTCGATTTTGGCAGCAACAGATCAAAAATTCAAAAAGCCAGAATAATTGAAAAACAGAGTCGTCACGAACGGACAAAAATAGAGCTGGCTCTCAAACACAACATTGAAGAAGCCGTAATAAAAATAAACACCGCCATCTCTGACTACGACAGCGCCACGGCGGAGGTGGCGTTGACGCAGGAAACCGCAGATATTGAGCAACTCCGTTTCGATCAGGGCAGAACCGACATAAATGATCTTCTCTACGCGCAAGCGCGCAATTTCATGGCACAAAGCCGCAGCATAAACGCCATATATAATTACCAAACAGCCAGGTTTTATCTCGACTACCTGCTGGAGAAGGGCGAACAACAATGAAAAAAATCATCTTAACAATCCTGATTATTCTCCTGATCGCAGCTGGAATTACCCTGCTAAAAAAACGCCAGCACAGCATCGCCTCAGCTCCAGTTGCGGTTCCGATAAACTATACAGTTGAGACAATTACACCGAAAACCATGACCGTCACCCAGACAAAAACATTTCTAGCTAAACTGGAAGCACAAAACAGTGCCGCCCTCTCCTCAAAGTTCAGCGGCAAAATCGGCAAACTGCTGGTCCACGAAAACCAAAAGGTTCAGGTGGGACAACTACTTGTTCATATCGATTCCCAAGAGATTAGCTCCAACATTGCTGCCCTGCAGGCAAAACTAAAGGCAGCGCGCAAACAACGCGATTACAACAAATCTCAACACGAAAGAAACACGATTCTGTTCAAGGCCGGGGGGCTGTCACAAGAGGTGCTGGAAGCCTCAGAGGTCACCCTGTGCTCTGCAACGGCAGCTATAAAAGAGCTGAAACAGAACATAAAGGGGTTCAAAAATCAGCTCAATTATTGCGACATCAGAGCACCATTCAACGGTATCATTGGCACGATATATCTGCGTCAAGGAGATTTAGCAACACCGGGGAAAACCATCATTAGCGTCAATTCACAACCACAGAAACTAACCTTCAGCTTCATGGCGGAGGCTGCGCACATAACAGCGGGGCAAACTGTTCTGGTCCAAAAGGAGCAAGTGGGGAAGATCACCCGTATCTATGCTGACGCCAAAAACAGCCTGTCCGTCGCCGAAATAAAACCTGACAAACCATTTCACCAACCCTGCGGCAGCTACATAACCATTGAAGTTGTCACAAAAACTGCGACGGGCTGTGCTGTACCGATCCAAACCCTGCTTCATCGTAAACAAGGCACCACTATCATGGTGCAACAAAAAAAACACTTTGAGGAAAAAGCTGTTCAGGTAGTTGTTACGGGGAAAGAATTTATTTTAATTTCACCATGTGTCAGCTCACCAGTTGCCGTTGCCTCCGAAGCAAAGCTCAGCCTGCTCCCCAGCTACGGCAACGTCAGAGTATTGGCGGGTGACCAACATGAATAGTGGGCAAAAGGATCAGAACCAGAAGAATAAAGGCTGGATTGAAAGCATGTTAAAACGCCCCTACGTTATCTATTCATTCCTGACCCTTTTTCTGTTTATAGGGATAATCGGTTACAACAAAATTGATCGCAAACTTTTTCCAGAGTCTAACTACCCTGAAATTGCAGTTGTTATCGTCCAACCGGGGGGATCGGCTAAAACACTTGCGGCAAACGTAAGTGTACCCGTGGAGGAGGAGTTATATTCGTTAGACAAGATTCGCCGAGCCTACTCCACCACCATTGACGAAGTCAGTGTTGTTCATGCCGAATTTGAATACAGCAAAAATCTAGACACGGCAGCCAGCGATGTCACTAATGCTATCGCCAAAATCCGCTCAACGTTGCCGACAGACATTCGTGAACCACAAATTCACAAAATATCGGCAGCTACGGCTCCCATTGTTGTAGTTGCCGTCAGCCCCACTAAAAACATGAAACTTGAGGATATCCGTCAGCTGGCAGAAAACAACCTGAAGCAGCGTTTTCTCAAGCTCCCCGGTGTCGCCAATGTCGATATTTTCGGTGGTTATAAAAAAGAGCTGCAGATCATCATCGACAAAGAGAAACTTGATCGATATGGCCTTAGCATCGGCTCCATTGTAGCTGCAGTGCAGACCAACAACCGCGATTATGCCATTGGCTTTATCAGCAGCGATACAAACCGTTATCTGCTCAAACTCCCGGGGCGAGCAGAGCGTATTGACAAAATCAGGGCTCTGCACCTAACCCAAGATGTGACCCTCGGTGATATCAGCACAATATATTTTGGTCATTATGAGAACAGTGCAGCATATTACGGCAACGGCAAGCAGGCTATCGCCATGGCGGTTCAGCGTGGGCGCGATGCTGACGTGTTGCGCACCATCGACACGGTGGAATCGGAGCTGAAAAAAGTTAAAGCGGCATACCCACAGCTCAATTTTGAAATCACCGACACTCAAAAAGACACCATCGTTCAATCCACCGAGAACATGTTCTCATCCCTGCGCGATGCAATACTGATGTCGATTTTTGTGGTGTTTATTTTTTTGGCAAGTTTCCGGCAGATACTGGTGGTGCTGCTGACCATTCCACTGGTTTATGCTGCGACGGTCGCCCTGATGTGGCTGGTTGGAATTGAATTCAATGTTGTCACCCTTACCGGCATCATCTTGGCATTGGGGCTGCTGCTCGATGACGCTGTGGTGGTCATGGAAAACATCGAGCGCCACTACAAGGAGCTCGGTTCACCTATAAAGCACGCGGTTCTCAATGGCACTCGGGAGATCATGTTTGCCGATCTATCCGGTACAGTTACCACCATGATCGCCCTGGCTCCGATCCTTTTTGTCGGCGGTTATCCGCAGACAGTATTCCGCCCCCTGATAAGCACACTGCTCTTGGCACTAGGCGCATCATACGTTATCTCAATTACTGCGGTTCCCTTGCTGTCACTTAAAATATTACAGCTAAACAATCCGCTACTGCTGCGCGCGGAAGCGTTTTTTCATCGTATTACTAGTGCTGCCAACAAAGCTGTGCACAGCTTTTTTTCTGGTGCAGTGGAAGCTGCTCTCAAGCGCAAGAGTATTGCTATTGTTTATTTTGCAACGCTGTTGATACTGTTTATTGTAAGCGTTAAAGCGGTTATGCCGATTGTTGGCAGAGAGCTCATGCCCCCCATGGACACTGGCGTCGTTAAAATCAACATCATTACCGATCCTAACCTGCCAATTGCCGCCAGCCAGAACATTGTTGCAAAAGTTAACGAGATAGCCGCCGCCAACGGCCAGCTTGATCGTCTCTCATCCTCTATAGGCAGCGAACCAGGCATTTTAAGTATCGGCAGCGGTGCTGGAATCGACAACATTGCCGTAACTGCCACCTATGTCAACCGTTATGAGCGCAAGGAAACTATCTGGGAGATCGAGCGTAAACTGCGCAATCAGCTCGCAGGGATTGCAAACATCAAACAGTTAGACGTGGCTGATTATGGTGCCACGGCACTATCCAGCATCCGCGCAAATATTGACATCATGCTTTCTGGACCTAACTTTAACGATCTGATCTATGCCGGGAAACTGGTCAAAAATGCTCTATATAAAACCGGCGGGATTGTATCGGTTTCCAGTACCTGGGATCAGGATAAAACTGTCTACGATCTCAACATCGACAAACAACATGCCGCGCTCTACGGCCTTAAATATTCAGAAATCACCGCTCAATTGCAGACACTGTTGCGTGGCGCATTGGTAGCTACCTTCCCTGCGGAAAACAATATTGACTTCGGGGTACGGGTGTGGCTACCGGCCAACCAGAGAGATCGGCTGGAACAACTTTCCACCACCCTTATCGACACTCCTAAGGGGGGTAAAATTCCTTTAGAGGCACTAGCAACTGTCGAGCGCAATTTTGAACCGGGGGTTATCAAACGGGAGGGGCTTAACTATACGCTCAATGTCTACGGCTATCGTGAAAAAGCTGCCATATCCCATATTGTAGACAAATTCAAACAGGCGTTCGCAGGAACGGTATTACCACCATCGGTTACCATGGAGCATGTAGGGGACATAAAGGAGTTCACAAAATCTGCTGGCAGAATGCTATCGGCCATCGGTTTCGCAATTATTCTGATCTTTTTTACCCTCATAACCTTTTTTGATTCGATTAAGGTTGCCATAATGGTCATCTTATCAATCCCGCTGACCATAATCGGCGCATCGTGGACACTCTTGCTACTGAATTATCACGTCTCCATGCCAGCTATGATGGGCTTTATTCTCCTCTCCGGGATTATCGTCAACAATGCTATTTTGTTAATTCACTTTGCCCAAGAAAAGATGACCGAGGGGATGGATAAGACTGCTGCCATGTTGGAAAGTTTAAAAATACGTACCCGTCCGGTCCTGATGACTGCTTTTGCGGTAGCGGCAGGTATGCTGCCGGTCGCCCTCGGCTCCGCCATCGGGCTGGAACGTCTGGCTCCCCTTGGCGCAGTTGCCATCGGTGGATTGCTGGTTGGAACATTCCTGACCCTGCTGTTTATCCCCCTCATCTTTATCTTAACAATGGGGGAGAAAGTGAAGTAAACTTCTCTATTTTGCGACACCAGCAGCCAAACGACTTGCTGCGACTAGGGTTATCGCCAGATCAAGGTCTACTTCCGGATCAAAAACCGGGCCCAGCACCTGCGCCAACACTGGCTTGGTCTGTAAGCGCTCATCCCAGCAGGCGGTGCTGCACAAACGGCGCAACTCGCAACAAATCCATGTGAAATTGGCTTCACGACTCAACTTGCGCTCACTGCCCAGACAGGCGTAATCAACTCCATCCTGACGCAATACTATTGCGGGTAGATCTTGAGCATAAAGGTGGCAGAACGGCTGACGTTCTGAGTTCACACTTGCAGTGGTCGTTGTCACCTTTTTTCGCATCATTAAACCACCGGTGGCCAGTGCTCGCCCAACAGCAAATTTTTTTGTGGTCGTCGTTTCACTCTGAACATGACTGACAATCCCGGCACCACGCAGCAACAATAAAACATCGGCGTAATTCACGCTCAATTCGGCACCGGAATGATCCCACAACTTCACCGCTTCCGCAGTAAAACTCAAGCGCTGGGTGATAAATCGGTTTTGGTCATTCTCCAGCACCGAAGAATCAATACAGAGGGGGTCAAAGCCTGCCACATGCAATGCAACGACGCACTCCTCGGCCTGTTGCGCATCAGCGAAGCTAGCAACAACCGCCGGTCCACCACCGGCAACGGTAACACGGGGTCGCGCCTCATAAGCTGTAACACCGAGAATTGCCGCAAGTCCCTTAGCCATCTGAGCACTATCACCAGACATATTATGCACAGCAACGATATACATCACAACACTCCATCAATTAATTAATAATACCCAGACAATTCAGACAACAAAAACAACGATATATTATTCCAGATATAGGTTAATATCGTCCAAAACCATGGAGGAATAAAATGGGCAGAAAAATTGTCGCACTGGCAGAGGATTTAAAATTAGTAGGATGGTGCAAAGCGTAGCGTGCCCATCAATTATTTATCGCATTGATGGGCTGCGTTCCTTTGCCCATCCTACGCACTCTCTACTCTACCTGCGACTCATGGTGTCACA
>NBLX01000099.1 GCA_002084705.1 Desulfobacteraceae bacterium 4572_35.1 | reverse complement strand
GTTGACAAGTAATGCTTGTCCAGCCACATCAAATACTGGCGCGATTCTGCCGTTCCATACGGTAAAGGCTGCTATCATTTATTTATTTTCCCGTTGAATTTTCAGTGCAACCCATGTGATTGGGGAACTGAAAGTTGCTTTCTGTTTGCTGCGCCGGTTGCATTTGAATGTCTAATAAAGCATTGGTTGTGCCAAGATTGGGTGAAGTAGATAATATTCAGTGTAACTTATCGAAATAGTAGGGGTTATTGTTTTGGCGTTGATGATGTTGTGATAGATGGTGAGTAGCGGTTATGCAACGGTATCTGGTTGTGCTTGGCTGGTGTGGTTGTTTTTATGCTACTGTATCGCCATGGCGACCATCGATCTTAGGTAGCTCAATGTCAAGTTGCTTTATCTTGCGGTACAGGGTGGTTTTGTGGATGTTTAGCTCACGCGCGGTCGCTGCGCGGTTGTAATTGTTGCGTTGCAGGGTGGAGATGATCAGTTGGCGTTCATGCAGGTTGCGTTGTTCCTGCATGGTGTCTGTCTGAAGAGTTGGGTCTGTGCTTGGAGCCGGTCTTGGTTGGGGTGGGCAGTGTCGCTGTAGTGTTGGTGGTAAGTGTTCCACGTCAATGGTTTGTGCTGGGCATAGAACAAAAGCACGTTCGATAACGTTTTCGAGTTCGCGTACATTGCCGGGCCAGGTATGTGAAACAAGGCAGGTCATGGCTGCCGCACTGATGGTGTTGATGCTTTTGTGCTGAATTTGATTGAAGTGGGCAATAAAGTGGTCGGCGAGCAGGGGGATATCTTCTAAACGTTCGCGCAGTGGTGGCAGATCAATTTGTACCACCTGAATGCGATAAAACAGATCCTGACGGAAACCGCCCTGTTGTACCAATTGTTCCAAGTTGCGATTGGTGGCGGCAATTACCCTAGCCTCGGTGGTTTCAGATTTTGTGGCACCGAGGGGTTCATAGCGTTGCTCCTGTAATACCCGAAGCAGGCGTACTTGCAGTGCGGGGCTGATTTCGCCAATCTCGTCGAGAAAAATAGTTCCCTGCTTTGCCAGTGCAAAGCGTCCTGGTTTATCGGTGTTGGCTCCGGTAAAAGCCCCTTTTTTATAACCGAAAAGTTCCGACTCGAGCAGGTTGTCGGGTAGAGCACCGCAGTTGACGGCGATAAATGGTGCGCTGGCGCGTTCGCTCAGGTTGTGAATTGCTCTGGCTACCAGTTCCTTGCCGGTGCCGGTTTCTCCTTGAATCAATACTGTAGTGTTGCCACTGGATGCCAGCGCCGAGATGAGGTTGAATATGTCGTGCATGGCGGGGCTGTGGCTGACAAGGTCGCCAAGTTGATAGCGTCCATTGAGCTCTTTGCGCAACGCTTCAACTTCGCTTAAATCGCGAAAAGTCTCAGCTCCGCCAATGATTTCTCCGCTGTTATCGCGTAACACTGCCGTGGAGATGCTTACTGGAACACGTTTGCCGTCCGCATTTATTATGTAGCCGCTGCGATTGATTATCGGTTTGCCATCTTTTAGGGTTTGGCGCAGGGCGCACTGACTTTCACACATGTTTGAACGAAACACCTCCGAGCATAGCTGACCTATTGCTTGTTCACGGTTAGTGCCGGTTATCTGTTCAGCAGCTCGATTAAATGAAGTGATGCGCCAGTGCTCATCTACGGTAAAAACGCCGTCACATATGCTCTCCAGAATTGCATCTGTCGCAGTGGCATTGTCAGTATTGTTGCCGCGGCGTTTAATGCCCATGTTACCCCGCTCCTATCTCAAATTGCTCAATGTGAAAGTTAGGGCGGGCGATGATAGTTACCTGCTTGCTGAAATTGTTTTCAATCTCTTCTATGACGCTGCTCTCTTCATCATAGAGTAGGGCGGCAACATCGGGGTGAGCCTGGAGATTAACGCGGTAGCCGGGCAGTTCCTTTATCTCCCTTTTAAGAGCGCGGAAGATTTCAAAAACCATGGTGAGGCGACTCTTGGTGTAGCCGCTGCCATCGCAATAGGGGCAGGGTTCACACAGTGTGCGACCGATACTCTCCCGTACCCGCTTGCGAGTCATTTCAACCAATCCCAGTTCAGAAATTTTGAGAATATTGGTTTTGCTTTTATCGCTTTTGAGCGCTTCTTCCAGAGTGCTGTGCACCTGATCGCGGTGCAACTCCTTCTCCATATCTATGAAGTCGATTATTATTAAACCGCCGATATTGCGCAGACGTAATTGATAGGCGACCTCTTTTACCGCCTCAAGGTTGGTCTTGAGTATGGTGTCTTCCAAATTGCGTTTGCCGACAAAGCGACCAGTGTTAACGTCTACGGCGGTTAGTGCTTCGGTCTGCTCTATAACTATGTAGCCACCACTTTTTAACCACACTTTGCTGCCCAAGGCGCGAGATATCTCTACTTCCAGTCCGTGGGCATCGAAGAGCAGTTCTTTTTTGTTGTAGAGCTCAATTTCACATTTTAATTCGGGCATATAGGTGCTGAGGAATTTAACGATTTTGTCATATTCGGTCTGGGAGTCAACCACAATATGACCAATATCCTCGGTTAAGATGTCGCGTAGCACTTTGCTGGTCACGTCGAGATCGGAATGAACCAGCGCGGGCGCGCTGAGCTCTTTTTGCCGATCGTCTATGTCATGCCATAAATCGGCTAAATACAACATGTCGGTACGCAGATCATTTTCACTTTTGCCCTCTGCCGCTGTGCGTACAATAAATCCGCTGCCGGGCTGGCGAATATTCTCAACAGTGGCACGCAGGCGCTCTTTTTCCTCTTCGTTTTCTATGCGGCGTGAGATGCCGATGTGGTCGATGGTGGGCATGTAGACAAGGTGGCGTCCGGGTAGGGAGATGTTGGAAGTTATGCGTGCTCCCTTGGTGCCGAGGGGTTCTTTGGCGATTTGAGCTAGAATCTCTTGCCCCTCCTGCAGTAGGTCTTCTATGGGTGGTAATGGTGGTAGCTCTTTACTGCTTTCGTCATCGGGATCGGCGCTGTTGCTGCCGCCATCGACATATTCCACTACGGCTTCCATTTGGTCTATTACATCGGCGACATAGAGAAAGCCGGCTTTTTCCAGCCCGATATCGACAAAGGCTGCTTGCATCCCCGGTAGGACACGAATCACTCTGCCCTTATAAATGTTACCGACGATGCCAAGTTCGCGATTGCGCTCAATGTATAGTTCGGCTATGTGGCCGTTTTCTTGAAGTGCGATGCGAGTTTCGTGGGATGTTTTGTTGATGACCAGTTTTTTGGCCATAGCTGGACTCCTTTTATATGTGAAGAATAAAGATATTATTCGGGGAACTGTTCAGCATGCTGGGTTTGTTGGCTGCAGAGCAGTTATAAATAAAGCTTTGTGTGCCGCAAATAATTTATATCAGTCGGCGGAAGTTGTTGCCGGTTCTGTTGTCGACTCCCTTAACGATACATCTATCTTGCAAATTTCTAAAGTGCGAACTGTCTCTGTGTCGAGGTTGAGCAGATGTGCGGCAACGGCTATGGGGCTACCTTTGCTTAATGTCATTGTCAACCCATCTTGACGTAGACACAGCTCCTGTACGGAGTCGCGCAGGTCAATGGTGGCAATTTTATCACCTTTATGCCGTTGATATTCCACCTTGTCGGCGCTGATAAATTGTTTTATGCGCTGTTGTAATTGTTGCCTCGAAAGTTCACCCTGCTGGTACAGCTGGTCTAAGCTGCTGGATGGTACAAGGTAGTCGCTACTGATGATACATGCTCCCGGAGCTGGAGTGCGCCAATGAACCTGTTCTGCGCTGGCGACATCAAAACCATCCGGTAGTTCCGCCCGCAGTTTGTGCAGAGCCTGTTCCGCTTCGTAGGGGTGGAACACCTCGATATCAACAATTTCGGCGATACTTTCAACGCCCGTAGGCAGCGCATCGGGAAACGACATGCGAGGGTGGGGATGAAATCCCTGAGAAAAGCGCATTGGAATCTTGCTCCGTTTCAGGGCGCGTTGCAATACTGTCATAAATTCCAGATGACTTACGTAACGGGCATTGCCGCTTTTGTGCAGGCGCAGACGCAATTTGTAGCGCTCTTCCCCCTGCTGCTCTGCTGGGACGGGGGCGGGCAATTTTGGTGAACTGTCGGCGTAGCGCATCTTTAGCTGATCGAAATCACACACGCCGCAGTTGCTGCATTTGTCGGTGCGACAGTCGGGAGTGTAGTGTAGCGCCAGCGCATTGCGCCGCTCGCTGAGGAAAAAAGATTTCGAGATACCGCAGTCGATGTGATCCCATGGCAGGGTTTCATCTTCGCGGCGTTGCCGCAGGTAGAACTGATGGTCGATGGCGCAGTTGTTGAAGGCCTGCTGCCATAGCTCGAAGTTAAACTGTTCGCGCCAGCCATCGAATCGGCAACCCAGCTCCACCGCCCGTTTGAGTACCTTGCCTAAGCGGCGGTCGCCGCGGGCAAATATCCCCTCAAGTATTGACAGTTGCGCTTCGTGCCATTTCAGGCGCAGTTTCTTTTTTTTCAAGGCGCTGCGCAGATGATTTTGGCGTGCGAGAATTTGCTCCAGACCCAGTTGCTCCTCCCACTGAAATGGGGTGTGAGGTTTAGGTACAAAGGTGGAAACCGAAACATTGACATCTCCGCCACCCTCTGTGCCTTTGGCGCTACGTTTGACCTGCCATGCTAGATCGACAATACCGTCGAGGTCGGCGTCGGTTTCGCTGGGCAGCCCCATCATGAAGTACAGCTTGATAAGCCGCCAGCCGAGGCTGTAGATGGTGTGGCTGGTGCTGAGCAAATCTTCAGCCTTTATCCCCTTGTTGATCACTTGGCGGAGCCGTTCGGTGCCAGCTTCTGGAGCCAAGGTGAAGCCGGTTTTGCGAACCTTGCGAACCTCCTCGATAAGTTCATCGGTGAGGGAGCCGACGCGTAGGCTGGGCAGTGATACCGCTACCCGTTCGTTGGCGTAGTGATCCATCAGGTTCTTCAACAGCGGCTCAATGGCGCTGTAGTCACCGCTGGATAGCGAGAGGAGGGATACCTCGTTATAGCCGCTGTGGCATAGTGATTTTTCGATTATCCCCGTGATTGTTTCAGCTTGACGTTCGCGCACCGGGCGGTAGATATACCCTGCCTGGCAGAAGCGGCAGCCACGGGTGCAGCCACGGGCGATCTCCATGGCGACGCGGTCGTGAACCGTGTGCATAAATGGCACCAGCGGGGTGGTCGGATAGGGTGCGGAATCCAGATCCTTGACAAAACAACGTCTGACACTGGTATAGTCTTCAAATTGCGGGGTTATCTGGTCAACTTCGCCGCTGGCCGTGTAGCTGACATCGAAAAGTTGTGGCAGATATATTCCCTCAATGTGGCGCAGACGCTCAAGTAGTTGCTGGCGTGATTCTCCAGCCATGCGGCTGGTGCGGACACTTTGGCAGAGTTCGATAGCTGCTTCCTCGCCGTCACCGATGAGGGCACAGTCGATAAAATCGCTTATTGGTTCAGGGTTGAAGGCACATGGCCCCCCAACAATTACCAGGGGGTCATCCTCGCCACGTTGCTCACGTAGTAGTGGAATGCCGGATAGGTTGAGCATGTTTAAAACATTGGTGTAGCATAGCTCGTATTGCAGGCTGAAACCGACGATATCAAAGTCTTTAAGGGAAGTTTGTGATTCTAGGCTGGATAATGGAGTGCCTTCAGCTCGCATCTGCTCTTCCATGTCAGGCCACGGGCAATAGGCGCGTTCCGCTGCTAGCCACTGTGGTTGGTTGAGAACGTGGTAGAGGATGGCAGAGCCAATATGGCTCATGCCGATTTCATAAGTGTCAGGAAAGGCTAGGGCAAAGCGAATATCAACACTGTTTGGGTCTTTTTTTATTGAACCTGCCTCGCCGCCAAGGTAGCGGGCGGGACGGTTAACGTGGAGCAAGGGGTCGCTGGAGTTCATTCTTAACTTTCGTTTGCAACCTGTTTGCCTTAAGGTTACGTGGCGTGGGCTGCGTGAAATAGTGTCTCTGTTAGTTTGTATTTATATGAATCGCAACTAAAAAGAATACAATGGTGGTGAATGGTGTGACAAGTGTTTTCACTGCAATTGTTGTAGGAAAGGCAACTTATTTATGTCTAACTTAAAATGTGACTCGGACCATAGGATAATATCACCTCAGGTTGATCTGCATGTCCATAGTGTAGCCTCGGGCCATGCTTTCAGTACCATCGAAGAAATTACCCGTGCGGCTGCGGCGAAGGGGGTAACAGGGGTGGGGATGTCTGATCATGGACCAAATATCCTTGATGGCGGGAAAGTAGACCTAGAGGATGAATATCTGCACTGCCTTGACGTAGTATTGGCGGGATTTCATGCCGACTGTGGTTATACCGGCAGTAGTTTAGGGCAAAATACCGACACCATGATGCTGGCGATGGAAAACCCGCTAGTGCAAATCATCTCCCATCCGGGTAATCCGGAATTTCCCGTCGACCATTTGGCCATAGTTCAGCAGGCGCAGCAAACCGGTACCGCATTGGAGATTAACAACTCGTCGTTTAATAATGCCCGTCTTGGCAGTGCCCCCAACTGTTTAGAGATTGCCCGCTTGTGTGCTGAATATGGGGCGCAGGTGGCTATCGGCAGTGATGCCCATATCGCAATGAGCGTGGGCGAGTTAAGCGATGCCTTGGCAGTGGTACACCAAGCGGGGATTCGTGCGCAACAGGTGGTGAATCGCACACTGGAGTCGACACTGGAATTTTTAGGGTGTAAATAGCGATTCGTGCCTGGTACGTTGGGGTAACAAACCTCACATTAAGGGATGCAATAAGCCCATCCATGGGTGCTTATTGTCGCCGTCCATGGCGACAAATACCCCTACTGTGGAGTTTGCTAACCCAGCAGGGTGTGGGAATAAATCGAGGTTGCTCAGAATTATAAGAGGTATAAAAACTATGCAGTTATTGGAACAGCGTCAACAGATAGTTGATTTTGGTGTAAAGATGATCAAGGCGGGTCTTACTACGGGTAGTGGGGGCAATTTAAGTATTTTGTGCCCTGATAATAATCTGATAGCCATTGGCCCCAGCGGTATCGACTATGTTGATGTTAAAGTAGAAGATGTGGTGATTGTCGATCGTAAGGGAAAAATTGTGGAGGGGAAATGGAAACCATCAAGCGAACTGAGCTTTCATCTCGCCCTGTATGATAAACGTTCCGAAATTACAGCGGTAGTGCATACGCACTCAGTCTATGCTACCACCATAGCCTGCTTAAATTGGGAGATTCCCGCCGTCCATTATCTGGTAGCATTTTCCGGCAAAAAAGTGCCGCTGGCACCCTATGCCACCTTTGGCAGCACTGAATTAGCAACTAATGTAGCCAACAATATCGGCGAGCACAACGCACTGTTGTTAGCCAACCATGGTCTCGTTGCCATTGGCGCTGATATGAACAACGCCTTCAATGTCGCCGAAGAGATAGAACTCGTCGCCCGTATCTATTATCAAGCAAAATCGATAGGGCAACCGGTGCTAGTTGATGATGCCGAGATGGAACGGGTGATGGGGAAATTCAAGACTTATGGTCAGCAGGATGGGGATTAAAGATCGATGGTGCTGGCGTGAGGGGTAAAAGTATGCAAAAAATGACCGCAGTTGTCTTGCCCTCAGGGTTCCCTCACTTCAATCGCTTATACCGAGAAGCCCGTAAAAACTCACTTCGTTCAAACAGTTTACGGGCGACCGTTCTCGTTGACGCTCATTGCGTTCGGCAGCGGCAAATGGGGGGATGACTGTTAGCCATACAACTATTTTATGCATTTCTTGCGATAAGGTAATGCCGATGCGATTTAATGTGGGGAGTGCCCCTAGATTTTCCCTAGATTTTCTAGATTTTTCCTTTACTCTACCTAGATTTTCGATGCCCAGATGGTACAGCTACTCAATAAGGGAATTTTTGTTTCTGATGCAGAACTCGCAGAATACGAATCATTGATCCATCAACAAAATAGGAGACGATCATTGAAACTTCAGGAATAATGAGCAATCTGCCTCGGATTGCATCTCGTTGAACGCCCATCAAGGGTTGATCAATTAAATTTTCAATTTTCGCCTCGATGATTTTATCAGTTTTTTCAGCAGCATCAGGGTTGAAGGCGTAAAGAAACTCAAAAATTTCTTCACGATCATTTAAAGATTCTTCTTCCCAAAAAATCATTGATGACCCCGATTGCGAACCTTGGCTTTGCGTTGAGCCATTTGAGTTTTTGCAGAGTCATTATCGACGAACACAGCTTTACCGAAATCAAGTTTGTCGAACGCAAGGTTTACTTGTTCTGTAAGCCAAGTATCATGGGACAAGACCTTGCGCTGTTGCTCGGCTAGCTGCTTAGTTAGTTCACGGCAAGCGTCACTGAGAGTGCGGCCTTGGCTTTCTGTCATTTGTTGGGCTAAGCGTTTTGTTTCTTCTTCAACACGAAATTGAATTCTAGTGTCCATGAGTCGCTCCTTAGCTTAGTGTGTTCACAAATGTTAGCACTAACATCGACTGAAGGCAACTAACAAACTAATCAACCGGATGGAAAATACGTCTGTTTTAAATTGAAAAGCAAAACCAAACTGCGGTGGTCGGCAAGCAGTTCGTCGCCGCCAGTTATCCTGAACAGTTAGGTGTAAAAATTATGGGAATCTTATCGCTCATAATTCCAATATGTCTTAGTTTTGCCGCAGGTTTATGGATAATGGCGAAATCAAATAATCCATTCTTTCAAAGATTTACCTCGTTAGTAAAGCCGATGTTGCTTGTTATTTAGTCGCCAGTATCGCGTTCTATTGTGGGCGGACATTTCAGGGCAACATGGGACGTTCTTTACATATTTACTTTCTTGGCTGAGCAACTAAAATTCTGATCATCATCGAACAAAATTTCACCGCGTTGAGCTGCCCGAC
>NBLX01000014.1 GCA_002084705.1 Desulfobacteraceae bacterium 4572_35.1 | reverse complement strand
TCTGGGAATTCCCAATAAAGAAGTACAGCTCTCATTCAACGATATGGTTATCGATTATCTTACCGGACAACCGGTAGAGCGTACCCGCTATCAAGATAAACTGTACGAATATTTGGAAAATGGTGATGTCGATGCTTTAGGCACAACCATAAAAACCTTATTTGCCGGTATTGCCTACAACAACTACGTCAACAATACTATCAGCAGCTACGAAGGCTACTACGCTAGTGTTATCTACGCCTATCTTGCCAGCTTGGGTTTAGAGATAATCCCCGAAGATGTTACCAACAAAGGGCGAATTGATCTGACGATAAAAATAGCCGATAATATCTATATTCTCGAATTTAAGGTTGATGGTGGTGATCCTGTGGTAACCGGAGCGGAAACAGCATTGCAGCAGATAAAAGATAAAGATTATCAGCAGAAATATATCCATGACGGCAAAACAATCTACCTGATCGGGATAGATTTTGATGCAGAAAAAAAGAATGTCAGTTCTGTGAAATGGGAGAAGGTGTAAATTTGCTCCAACCATATCCGACCGGTTTTTAAGCCGAATACGCCATTTTACCGATAGTGACATCATTGGTAGTAGCGAGATCATGTGTAGAGAGCTCAATGGTTGCAGATGGTTACTTTTGCTGTAACAGCAGTTTTAGCGCTTTTGTAAAATGCCCTGGCTTGATACGCCGCAATTTGTCCCAACGTAATTGTTTTGTAATCGGCAACAGCGATTTGGCTAAATAACTTTCTCTTCTGTACTTCGCCGCTGTGATTCCCTTGCTTATATAGAGATCTGCTTTTTTTAGATAATGTTTGCCGTGCCCGCTTTTTTCTATGTTTATATGGGTGCCGTTATCATAGATGGGGATTTGTTGGATCTCTACAATCTCGTCTGCTTTGAGGTCGATCAGAATGATTTCGCTGCTGCGTTCGAATTTATTCCAGGTCAGGACGTCACCGTTTTCCCAGTAAACATTGTTGGTAAGAAAATTCCCCAGTGAATAGGCGATAAATCCAGCGCCATATTGTTCTGTTCCCTGAATCACATGGGGATGGTGCCCCAACACCAGCGAGGCTCCGGCATCAATGAAGGCGTGTGCTTGGTCAATTTGTTGTGGAGAGGGGAAGCGGAAGCGTTCTTCCCCCCAGTGGGGCGTGAAAATGACGTGATCATATTGGGTCTTGAGCTCTTTGATCGTTGCACAGATTGTGGCGCTTTCCAGTGCGGGAACACCGCTTTTGTTTTCAGCGGCAAAGCTGTGCATGCCGGTGGACCTGTCGACGGCGGCGACAAATGCGATGCTGATGCCGTTGATTGTGAAGATGGCTGGTGCACAGGCCTGTTGCGAGTTTTTTCCTGCGCCAAATGCCCGGATGCCTGTCTTGTCAAGTGTGTCGATTGTTTTGTCAAAACCTGCGTCAAAGGAGTCGAAGGCATGGTTGTTCGCCATGGTGACAAGGTTTATTCCTGCCGTAGCCAGTGATTCGAGTTGCTTGTTGGTGGTGAAAACCCGTGGCTCGGTTGCAATCAGTTCTTGCGCCTTGAGGGTGCACTCAAGGTTGGCTAAAACGATATCGGCACTGGCGAATATGTCGCCTATTTCAGCAGATAGTGCCTCTAAACCACGTTGTGGTTCATCACTGCCCGGCTTTGCTGTAAGCAGCAGGTCACCGATTGCTGCAATCCTGATTTGTTTGTTTGTTGTTTGCATTGTCATATCACAGTTTATTGTTGTGGGGCATTTTTGTGCTTAGATAGCCACCGATCATGAAACAGTAAATATCGGTCATTGACGGTGTCCTGCTCAGCATGAACAGTTGCCCGCCTTCCTGCATAATTCCGATAAGCATACCTGATATCAGGGCAAAATATATTCTGTTTCTGTTATTGGCAAATGTGTGATAGCGCAATCGTAACAGGAAAATCAGTATTGCGGAAAGGGTAATGTTCTGCACAAACAGCCGGGCATGATCCAGTGTAGCACCCATGGCGTAGTCATAGAGTGGTAAAAGCGCCTTTATGGTGGTTGGCAGTTTGTGAGCGGCTGCCTGCAGGTTCCAGTTGAAATTGAACGGGAGCCAGCCAAGGTAGAGTGTGTAGCTGAACGTGCAGAGAATGGCGAGATTCAGGATGTTTTTTCGGGACAATTGTCTTATCCATGCTCCGCTTATTAAAACCATAAACGCGCCTATGGCACTGGCGATAACGTTGGCGACGTTGATGTCGCGCGTGGCGATCATTGGTTTAATCAGTTCCAGTCCCAGGACGATGCCGGAGGTTAAACATGCCGCCTGCATCCAATGCCCTTTTCGTGTGTCGTCGGCGTTCCAGAAGGCAAGCATGATGGTGAGCAGATGAACGGGGAGGATCCTGATCATCAGCCACCAGTGCCATGGATGCAGGGAAAAACCACCTATGGGATCAATATGTGAGCGTTTCAGGCTGTGCCACACTTGAGACAGTTTGATTGTGGGCAGAAAAGGGGCGAAGGCATCAGCACATAATAACATGATCAGCAGCAGGGTGAATATGTCGAGAGGCCATTGGTGCCAGCGCTGTTGTATCCAGTTGATGAAATCGTTAAAGTAGCGTTTGCCTAAATAAGCGCCGACTGTTGCTCCACACAGGCCGCTTATGCTGTTGAGGAGCAGATCTGTGGCACTGGAAACACGGTTGACAATGAATATCTGTACAAATTCAATGCTCATGCTCAGGCTGAAACATATAGCCAGCGCCGTTAAAATTGTGATTTTAGTGGAACGGTTTTTTGTTAATGCGCTGTATGTGGTCAGTAAAAATCCCAGGGGGAAATACAGAACCAGGTTACTTAGCAGATCTGAACCGCTTATTCTTCCAAATGGATTGAATGGCCAGTAAGACCAGAACTTATACAGCAGTTGCTGGTGCAGGTTTACCTGAACATTAAAGGTGAAGGGCATCAGGCTGGCGTAGATCAGCAGAGTGCCATAGAGTAGAATTAATACAATTAGAAATCTTGTGGTTGAAGTGGTTGTTAGCATATAATATTTGGCTGCTTATGCAAAATATGTCAGGTTGGTTGCATAGAGAAAATTTTTATTAAAACACATTTTTTAACTTAATAACCAGTTAATATATGGCAATGTTACTAAAAATATGAGCAAAAATCCTCCTTTGTTGATCTGGAGATGCCGAAGCCGGATATCAATCTTGAGGTTGGCTCGGGCAGCCATGCTGAACAGACGGCGAAGTCTATTGTGTGTCGTGATAATGTATGATTCGCGAATAAAAATTTGCGGAAATATAGATTGGAGATCTAGATGGCGAGAATTTATTGTCATAAGTGTGGAACGCCACTACCAAAAAGAGCAAAAATTTGTATACAGTGTGAAACTGTGGTTGTTGCTCAATCCCTTACAGAGGTGAGACATCGTTGTCTTATGGAGTGGCTGGCTATAAGTTGTGTGGCACTAAGTTGCTTGGTGTTTGTAGTATGTCTTGGTGTAACCAATTTATTTCGTGATGGTAATTGGCGCTTTGGTGCTATTTCATTTTTTGCCATTGTCGTCAGTATCTACTGGGTCAAGAAATATGAAACTACTGATTAATCTTGTTCAGCCAAGCATTGATTCTTGCGTTCCGTAATAGAAAAAAACGTCCTATTGGCCACATGGTAATTACAATAAAAAGTAAGCCAAAATTCTGTTGCGTAAAATCATGTAGTGTTATTATTGCCACTACCAGCAGCAATAAAACGTAGCTGGCAGTAATGACAGATAATATTTTATGTTTTTTGGTCATGGTTTTTTAGTACGCCTTTTAATTGGGCCATTGTTGAATATATTTAAAGTTCTTTTCAATGGTTTCATTTTCTGGTGCCAATTCAACTGCTTGTTGCATGTAAATTAATGCTTCATCTTTATATCGTTGCTGCTCTGCCAGGTTACCACTGCTGCAAGCCTTTATGGCACGGTCGAAAACAATTTTTGCCAAGTTGTTGTTTGCCAAGGCTGCTTGCTCCTGCCATGTACTGCCTCTGATAATTGTGGTTTTTGTTGTTGTAGCTAGTTCAAGACCTTTTAACGTTTCTGCCCATCCCTGTTCAAAATCGTGGAGCTTAATATATGTTTGTCCTAGATTTATGTGTGCTTCAGCCAGTTTTGGATTTTTTTCTATTGCCTGTTTAAACAATTGCTGTGCGAGTTCGATTTTATCTTCCTTGTTGGCTTCTATCCCCTTGTTGTATTCGTCCTCTCCTGGTTTGGTTGTACCGCAAGATGCAGTTAAAAAAATCAGTAACAGGATAAGTGAGTAGAGAATATGTTTTTTCATTTTGTATCCAATGCTGGTTAAAAATTAAATTCTAGTGCTTTTTGAGTTGATTCCGTTACAGATCTATTTTTACGCAATCTCAACGCCATCTTTTTTTCAATAGCAGAATCGGCAAAATATTTACGCGGCTGCTTAGGGTTGGTGCGCAATACTTTAATCTCTATTTCGTAAAGCTTGTTTTCTGCGTAATCCATAATAATTGGTTGTTCACGGAAGCTGGTAATTATTGAGTAGGAGGTACGTTGCTAACAAAATATTAGTCATCACGGACGAAAGTATACAACACTTAAGATTTTTCTGCCAGATTAACAAAAGATTTTGCGTAACACTGATTGCTGCAACCGCAACAGGGTACGAAGATGGTATGGCAGACAGGACAACTACTCCCAGAAATGAAAACAGTTGAAATTTACCAATGGGGAGAGATTTAAAATCTTGTTCAATTAAGTAGCGGAGCATGAAGGAGCGCCAGAATATTTCAGATATGATTGGTAATACTATAACGCCGCCGCTCATTAAAATAATGATTACGATGGTTTTTATGGCGATATTCCACTCTGACGGGATGTTGTTTGGATGGAATTGTACAAGTCCATAATGGCTGGTTGCTATCCAAAAAATAAAGCCAATTATGCCAAACAGTAAAGCGAGAATAAATTGTTTTTTATTTATGACTGCATTTAATTCAGCGCTAAATTTTTCACGCCACATCCAAAGAAGCGTACCACCTATAAAAATTTTTGCTATAGATAAGTGTAGATACCAGCTGGGTAGATATATAGTTGCTTGGGATATGCTGAAACATAGCAGGAACGGGAATGTGTACGGAAACCAGTTTTTTGTGTAGAAGCGAGCCACGGTAATTATATCCTGATAAAAAGAAGAATTTAATGTGTTGAATCAAAAATAGATTAATTGTCGATATTTGTGCTGCTTTAGCTTTGTTGTTGGTTATGAATGTATGTCCATGATAACAGTATTTTACATAGAATTGGTGATAATATTATTTGCAAATTGTATAAATAATAAGCATGGCTTGATTGTGTTGCCTTGTAAGTAGGCAGTTGACAATATTTTTTGTTGATGAACTGGACAGTTATTGAAATGCTTTGATTCTTGGCTTGGATTTTAATTGTTTTTTTGAAGTGCTGGTAATTGAGTTATAAATTTATGTGCTAACTAGCCGATATGCTGACTTATTTCTTGATTATTTATTGTCGGTAGCCTGCCTTTGAAACAGGCTAAGGTTTAATTTTTATAGTAAAAGCTGTAATATAATTGTGATGTCAACGAATTGTGGCAAAATTATTGCTAGTGAATTTTAAGTGGGATACGACGTGATTATTAGATTATGTGTTGTGAATTTAAATGGGTTAATAGTTGCAACGGGGTAACTGTTGGTAATAAAAGCTCAGAAAACTATAAAAGAGGAGGGTAGGTTATTATGAAGAACGTGGTCGCTATAATAAAACCATTTAAGCTAGATGAAGTTAAAGAAGCGTTGAGTGATATAGGTATTCAGGGAATTACCGTGAGCGAGGTTAAAGGGTTCGGTCGTCAGAAAGGACACACTGAACTTTATCGAGGTGCAGAGTATGTGGTGGATTTTATTCCTAAAATAAAGCTGGAGGTAATTGTGTCTGACGATGCAGTTTCTAAAGCTGTATCACAAATAGCGGAGGCCGCTAAAACTGGGCGCATTGGTGATGGTAAAATCTTTGTTATTCCCGTAGAGGAAGTTATTCGTATACGTACCGGTGAGACCGGCGACGAGGCCTTATAAAGCAGTTGAGTTTATTTGTTAGCGACAAAAACAAGGAGAATAAATTAATGAATCCACAAGAAGTTGTGCAGTTTGCAAAAGATAACAATGTAAAGATGGTTGATTATAAATTTTTAGATTTCGTTGGGATTTGGCAACATTTTACTACACCGGTTTCTGAATTCGATGAGGATACTTTTGAGGAAGGGATTGGTTTTGACGGTTCCTCAATTCGTGGTTGGCAGCCAATTCATAATAGCGATATGCTGCTCATCCCAGTACCGGACAGTGCCAAAATTGATCCATTTATTGAACTGACGACTCTTAGTTTAATCTGTAACGTTATCGATCCAATTACTCGCGAAGGATATTCTCGCGATCCGCGTTATATTGCTACCAAAGCTGAAGCTTATCTCAAGTCTACAGGCATAGGTGATACTGCCTTCTTTGGTCCTGAGCCAGAGTTCTTTATTTTTGATGATGTGCGTTTTGAATCAACCTGTAACCAGTCATTTTATGCTGTCGATTCAATTGAGGGTCGTTGGAATACAGGTCGTGATGAATATCCAAACTTGGGTTATAAACCACGCCATAAAGAGGGATACTTCCCATGTGCGCCAACGGATTCTTCCGTTGATCTGCGAAATGAGATGGTTGAAGTTTTGCAAAGTGTTGGCATGCGTATTGAGGCTTCTCACCATGAGGTGGCATCGGGTGGTCAATGCGAAATTGATATGCGTTTTGATTCGTTAGTCAGTATGGGTGACACACTGCAATGGTTCAAGTATATCATTAAGAATGTTGCTGTACGTAACGGAAAAACGGTAACTTTTATGCCTAAGCCAATTTATGGTGATAATGGTTCCGGGATGCATATCCACTCATCTATCTGGAAAGATGGTACGAATATGTTTGCTGGCGATGGTTACGGTGGCTTGTCTAAAATGGCCATGTATTACATTGGTGGCATCATGAAACATGCTAAGGCATTGTGTGCGTTTACCAACCCGAGCACTAATTCTTATAAACGTCTGGTTCCAGGTTATGAAGCGCCAGTCAATTTGGCTTATTCTAACCGCAACCGTTCAGCATCATTGCGTATTCCGGTAACCAATGCTGTTGCTGCCAAGCGTGTTGAGTATCGTACTCCCGATCCATCTTGTAACGGTTATTTGGCTTTTGCTGCGTTGTTGATGGCTGGTCTTGACGGCATTGAAAATAAAATTGATCCTGGGCAGCCTCTTGATAAAGATATCTATGGTTTGTCACCGGAGGAGTTGAAAGATGTCCCCTCTGTTGCAAGCAGTTTAGAAGATGCCTTGCAGCAACTGCGTGATGACCATGATTTCTTGCTTAAGGGTGATGTCTTTACTCAGGATGTTATCGATATGTGGATAGATTATAAAACTAAAGCCGAAGTTGATCCGGTACGGATGCGTCCGGTACCTGAAGAGTTTAATCTGTACTACGACATCTAAATTTGTCAGTATGTAGTTGTAAAAAAGCCTTTGAGATTATTCAGAGGCTTTTTTAATAACCAAATCTTGTTATGCTGTTGTGCCCTGCAGTTATTTGAATCAAGAGGAAATAAGTTTTTGTAGAGCTTAAAATAGAATCTAAAAAGGGAACCGACAATGAATTTGAACAATATCCATTGTATAGATCTTGATCAGCCGAAGCTAGAAGGGTTTCGTCGTTTTATCAGTGCTTGGCTGATAAATGAGCAACAATTTACTGCATTGGTTGATCCGGGGCCTTTATCAACAATCCCGCTACTGGTGAACTCCTTGCGCGAGATGGGTGTTGAACGCCTGGATTATATTTTGTTGACCCACATCCATATTGATCACGCTGGTGGTGCTGGAGAACTGCTGAAATGTTATCCTGAAGCACAAGTTGTATGCCATCCTGATGGTATTCGTCACATGGTTGCGCCAGAAAAACTATGGCAAGGATCATTGAAAGTTTTGGGTGAAATGGCTGAGATTTATGGAAAAATAATAGCTGTTCCGAAACTGCAGATAGGATTCGAAGAGCATGTGGGCTCAACTGGCATAGAAGTGTATAAAACACCAGGGCACGCCTCTCACCATCTATGTTTCAAATTCGATAAACTGCTATTCGGTGGAGAAGTATGCGGGGTACATAGCGAAATTGACGGTGGTATTTATATGCGCCCAGCAACACCACCTCGCTTTATGCTTGACGTAGCTTTGAAATCTATTGATCGAATGCTGGCACTTGAACTTGACTATCTTGTAATAGCTCACCACGGTTTGGTTGCGCCCGCTAAAACATATCTAAATATTGGACGCAAACAATTGCTTTTGTGGGTAGAGGCCGTAGCCGCTACCTCTGGTATTGCAGCTGACGCACGGGAACAAACTCTTTTTAATTGGCTATGCAAGCGAGATGAAAATTTTAAAAACATAACTAAACTGGATAATGATACAAGGTGTAGATTAAAATAAATCATCCCGATGCAGCCGGATAAAAAGGTCTGTCTTTTGATTATATTATTGGCCGAATGGTCATCAAGCCTGATCGCCTCCCAAATCAACCTCTTGTCCACTCCAATCTTCAAGCATGGTTTGTAGTGAATCTCTGGTTGCATAGGATATCTCTGGCAGTGTGCCGCCCCAAGCTTTTTCAGCTTCAGCGAAACCGTCATTTATCCCATCTATTATGGCGTTTAGTCGGCTTGGATCATTATTGGCCATTCCGGTAGCGAAATCAAAAATACGTTTCGCGGTGTTATCAACACCGAAATAACCGTCATCAGAGACCAATTCAGTCGCTTCCTCTGGGGTTAAACTTTCAATGTTAATGTCATTACTGCCATTTGCTACCAGAGTCGCAACTCCCTGCTCTTTGAGGGTGGCAGCAAATAGATCACGCAGCATGGTAAATGTTTTCCCCAGTTCGGCATCAGAAACTGCGGCGGTGTAAGTGCCGGTTTCTACCGGTTTATTGCCTAAGGAAACCTTATCTTGCTGGGTACTATTGTTAGTTTGTTGTTCCTCCTGATTTTTTTTGATGGTGTTCTCAAGAAGTTTGTGAGCTTCAACTCTGAAGCTTTCAAGTGAGGTTGTCCCGATTGATTCGATCATAGCTGATCCCCTTTCTTGTTGTATTGATTCGCTAATTATAACATAAAAGTTGTGCAATGAGACTGTGGAGGGTGAAAACTGACGAATGTGAAGGAAAATTTGGTGGGATAGGGGAGGATGACCGCTTTTTAGGGGATATCTCTTTTTATATAGCGTGCAGCAGTAAACAAGAGTTTTTTGCATTGCTCTTTGGTTGCAAGAGGATTGATAATACCTAATTTGCGCTCATGGTTTTTTTCTTCAACAAGATGTTCAATCTTTGCTGGAATTATGGTGGCAATCTCATCCCGGATAACTTGCCCGATAGTTGGGCTGTGCCCATTAGTTGATACAGCGATTTTTAAATTACCGTAATTTAAAAGTGAAGAAAAATAGAAATCACAGAGATCTGGTTGATCGACGCAGTTTACTAATAGATTTTTATGTTCTTTTTTTTTCAAAATTAGCGCAGCTACATCGGGGTCTCCCGTTGCATCTATAACAATTTGAGCCTGATCTAAATCCTTTGGTTCAAGTTTTTTTTGACTCCAGGGTATGTTTAAAGATAAAAGCTTGTTGCATAGCTGTGGTGCAATTATAAAGAAGTTAATGTTATTATTTAGGAGTATTTGCGCCTTATGTAAAGCGACTTTTCCTCCGCCAATCAATAGTATGTTTGGATTTTTCAGTAGTACTGGTAGTGTGCCCATTTATTTTATAATTCCCAAGAGCTAAGATGGAAAATAAAAAAACATCTAAAATGTGAGACAATTTGGTTGCTTAGGCAAAACCAACTTATCACTAAAGAGGTTAGCAGGTTAGCTCAAAAAGTTTTATCTTTCAAGTTGGAAACAACGCCCAAAATCCGAGATAGGGTAGCTTGATAAAACCTGTTGCGAGTCTTGGGTTGATACGCATTTATTGCATTCTTATTAAAGATTTGGCATTATTAGTCCGATATCTCCAGAGTATGTTTATTATATCATTCCAGAAAGATAAATCTGATGTTTGGCAGGGTGCGTAAATATATCTGTTATGCTGTTCTCGGTGGTTTTATAGCCTGCATTAGCTTGATTATCATGGCAAGACTTCTCGTTACCCCTGAGAAAATGCGCAATACTTTGGTGCCTATCGTAGAAAATTATCTCCACTGTAAAATAAATCTGGGAAAAATTGAGGTAAATTTATTGTCTGGGGTGGCTCTAACCAATCTAGAGTTGCTGAGCAGTAATGGTAAAAGCATGTTTTTGGCAGCCGACAAGGTTGTGATGCGTTATCAGCTACTTCCCCTTTTTACCCAAAGAATTGTTGTCGATGAGATTAGATTGGAGCATCCACGCGCTAATGTTGTAATATTATCAGATGGTAAACTTAATTTATTGCAACTTGTTGATGGCGGTGGTAACCCGTCTGATAAAGGCTCCGATACTTTAGCGCACCGTGATAATAAAGATCAGAATATCAATCTTGTTGTCAGTAAAGTTTTTGTCACCCAAGGCGAGATCCTTTTGCGAGATTATCGTTTTTCTGCAGTTCCACATCGTTACCGTTTACATGATCTTGGGGTTCAAGTCAGTGGTTTTTCCCTGGTAGATGCTTTTGATATTAAACTGTGGGGGAAAATTAATGGTGCGCCTGTAGATATTGATGGATTACTTAACGTTGGAGATGGCAGTTACGATGTAAATTTGAATGTTGCTGATTTAGATATGGTGCAATTTCAACCATATTATCGCCATCTAGCCGGAAAGTTGAATAGTTTGAAATTGAACATTGATGGTCGCTTTTGGGGCGATGCTACTCGGCACAATGTTAAAGGTAGACTTGATTTACGCCAGCTTGACGCAATGTTTGTACCTTATCAGCTACATGCAGATTATCTTGCTATTGATTGTGATATTACTCTTGATAATAGTACGGATCTAATTACTGTTTCTTCGTTAGATTTAAATGTTGACGGTGTAAATTTACATGGCGCTGGTGTTGTTAAGAATATACGCACTGCGCCATATTTTGACGTGAATGTTGTTGCTGACAAATGGCAGATGCGCTCTGTTGTTTCGGTATTGCCAGAACAACTTGCACGTACTGTAGAGGGTTATGATCTCGCCGGTGATCTAACGTTAAAAATGGATCTGCTTGGAAGTGGTGACATTAAGAATCTACTGGCAAATGCTACTATTGCTTTAGATGGTATTCAGGCAAGTGTAGGTAAGCTTCGTCCATCATTATCCGGTGAGATAACGTTGAATGGTAAAGAGTTACGCTCAAAACAGCTTAAGCTGGTCGTTGGTGATAACGCTATGGCGTTGGATTTGCACTCAAAGAATTGGTCAGCTAACAGACCAAAGATATATTTAAACATTAAGGCTGATAGTTTTACTACTATGGGTATCGGCTATGATCATAAATTGAGTGAACCGCGAGTAGGCGGTAGTAGCGGAGGATATCCTGCCGATTTAGTGGTTGTGGAACCGGGACCATTCAATTTACCTGTAGACTTGATAGGTGATATCTCGATAGCGGATCTTACTCTGGATAGCTATAAACTGACTAATGTACGGGCTCACTATACAGTTAACGATAGTGTTGTGGTGTATGACTATTTCAACGCTCGCCTGGCTGACGGAGTGTTGAATTCATCAGGTAGGGTAGACCTGAATCGACAAGGTTTGGTTACGTTTACAACAAAATCTTTCTGCTGCTGGTGAATTTGTTATTAATGATGGTCAGATGCAGAATAGCGGATTGTTGAATAAGCTGGCTAGACTGTTTAATGTTTCAGAGTTGAAGGTTTTTAGTTTTAAACAGGGGACAGGTGGTTTTGATTTACACATTGGAGGTCAGCTGGAATATGTAACTAAATTTGTCGGAAATAAAGCGAGGTTGATGTCCGCTGGTTTGTATACCTTTGGCGGTAATGTCCAGTCGGATATAGATATATACTTATCGCCGGAGGTCAAAGATAAATTGAAAGCTGATTCAAATTTGCTGGAATATTTGCAGGATAAAAAAGGTTGGGAGGTTGTCCCATTGACCATTTCTGGGCAACTAGGTACGCCAAAGATTAGTGTTAATCTTGCAAAGGTTAAGCACACACTAGCTCAGCGAAGTGTTGATAAAATTAATGCAAAAATTGATAAAGAATTAGGTGTACAAGATGCTGTAAAAGTGGTGCCTGGGGTGGAACTTTTGGAGACCACCTTGCAGAATTTATTGAAAAAATAGATTTTAATACGAAACGGATTGGTAAAAAATGGTTGATAAACGGCGAAAAGCACGTTTCCGCAAGCGGATTAGGGTGATGTATGGCACTAATATTCCTTCCAAGGTTGGTTTTACTTCAGATATTTCTGAATCTGGAATTTGCATTAAATCTTTTATTGTTTACGCTCCTGGAGAAATTGTTTTGTTGGAACTTGAGACTTCTGACGGAGTTGTCATTCGTGCAGAGGGACGAGTTCATTGGGCACGTAAAGTGCCCCCTAATTTGTTACGTAAAGTAAAATACGCTGGCATGGGAGTGAAAATATTAAATTTTATGAATGGACGCGAAGAATATCTCAAATTATGTCATTAATGATTTCGTAAATAGTGCGGTTTAGTATGGTCTTATAGTTTATTCCAATGCCTATATCAGTTTTATCCTAATAAAATGTTTTTTAGTTCTTTCTGAGCCACTCCTCTGTTTGTGTTGCTGCCAACTGATTGGCTATGTTAGATTATGGCGTGATTCGGGTTGGTTATTCTATTCTACCTCTTTTTTTACACAACGCATATTATCCAAATTGAGCATATAACAATGGCAGTTTTTAAAGAACGTATCGATAAACTATTGGTTGATCAGACACTGTGTAGTTCCCGCGAACGTGCTCGCGCTATGATAATGGCTGGTAAGGTATTAGTTGACGATCATGTAGTGGATAAAGCTGGCACAAAAGTTGATATTGAGGCTCAAATTCGTTTACGCGGTGAAGATATACCTTATGTTTCCCGAGGTGGAATGAAACTGGCGGAAGGATTGCGATGTTTTGATCTGCTTGTAAAAGACAGGGTAGCTATAGACGTTGGGGCATCAACGGGCGGATTTACCGATTGTCTGCTACAACACGGTGCAAGAAGGGTTTATGCTGTTGATGTTGGTTATGGCCAATTGGCTTGGAGTTTGCGTGAAGATGAGCGTGTTATCAATCTGGAGCGCACAAATATTCGAGAATTAGCTAGCATAGGTTTACCTGAGAAACCAAATTTGGCGGTGATTGATGCGTCATTTATTTCCCTGGAAAAAGTATTACCTGCGACATTAACACTGTTGAGTAAACATTCTGATATTATTGCACTTATTAAGCCACAGTTTGAAGTAGGGAAAGGTCGAGTTGGTAAGGGTGGTGTGGTACGCGATCCGCATTTGCATCATGAAGTAATAGAAAAGATAAAAGAGGCTGCTCAGCGTTTGGTCTGCGATGTTAAAAAAGTGATAGCTAGCCCGATTCTTGGTCCTAAAGGTAATCGCGAATTTCTCATTCATTTATCAACATATGATACTGCTGAGGGTGTTGTGGCAGATACGTGTTTATCGGATCCGTTGATGTGAGAAAAGGTTAGCACCGTGGACAATTGTAACAATAGTCGACAACACGTTTGCCTTTTTTCTAGATGATGCGCTACTTAATTTGGACTCGGACAGAATGATTGAAACAGAAGAGGAGGCTGATAATGGTGGACAATTGTCTTTTTTGTAAAATTGTCGCAGGTGTAATCCCAGCAGATAAAGTTTATGAAGATGAACTGGTGGTTGCGTTTAAGGATATTGATCCGCAAGCACCTGTGCACCTGCTCATTATACCACGTAAGCATATAGCGCGAATAACTGATATTACCGATGAAGACAATTTATTGATTGCTCATATTCATCAAGTTGCAGTTATGCTGGCTAAGGATTTTGATATAGCAGAGCCTGGTTTTAGATTGGTTAATAATTGTAATGAAGATGGAGGTCAAGCAGTATATCATCTTCATTATCATCTTTTAGGGGGGCGAAAGATGGCGTGGCCTCCGGGCTAGTTGTTCTCTAAATAGATGCCAATTTGGACGGAAACTATTTTATTTTTGTCGATGACGGTTGAGGTGTTTTAGGATGTTGACTCAGGCGCAAGAGCGTGAAATGCAAAAGTTGATGATGGAGATTACAGAGCTCCTAGTCACCTATCATGGCGGAAGTTTGTCAGATGAAGAGCTCGAGCAGCGTATTACCAGTCTTAATGATGCTTTTAAGTTGGCCAAATTAGCTCATGCGTCTCAGTTTAGAAAATCTGGTGAACCTTACTTGTTTCATCCTTTGCGAGTTGCTCATCTTGCGGCTCGCCATTGGATGGAATTCTCTTCTATAATCACCTGTTTACTCCATGATGTTGTAGAAGATACTCCCATTGCCATTGAGGAGATTGAGGCTCAATTTGGTAACGAAGTTGCGTTGCTTGTCAACGGGTTGACCAAGGTTGAGGATCCTGAACTAAGTCGTGACATCTTAAAGGAGGAAACTTATCGTAACCAGATATTGACAGCAATTAAAGATATCCGGGTGCTGTGTCTTAAATTATGGGATAGGATTGATAATCTACGTACTATTTCAGCCTTATCTCATGCTAAGCAGGTGTTGATTTCTGAGGAAACTCGGACGGTATATATCCCATTAGCGCGTCATTTGGGGATGGGTCAAGTTGCAAGTGAACTAGAAACTTTGTCCATAGCTGTGTTGTATCCGCGTAGAGCTTCCCGTTATAAGCGAGTATTGACCGAAGTTCAGCAACGCTCAAGCGCAACTTTAAAAAAAATCCACAGCGATATCAATGCAGAATTTGAGCGTCACCACCTTAATGTTTTATTGAATGACACTTGGCGTCCGTTTTCTCTTGAGAGTGTCATACGTGTCTCGCGCGGTGTCAGTGCTCTTTACACCCTTGACGTACTGGTCAATTCAACTATGGATGCCTACATGGCACTGGGCGTTTTGCATCGTTTATTCAGACCAATTACCGGTAAGTTGAAAGATCACCTTAATGCTCCATCGCAACATGGCTATCAGGCTATTAAAACGACAATTCAAGCAGGAGAATATCGTTTGCGGGTTAGGATCACAACGCGTAAATTGGATCGTTTCAATCAAGCTGGAGTGTTAGCGCCAGGATTTGAGTTCCGAAAACAGAATTTCGATGATTTGATGCGTAGCTTGCTGGACGGTGAATCTGTTTTTGATATAGAACGTTTGCGTTTGGCATCAGCTACGATTCTTGTTTATACTCCCAACGGAGAAGTGCGAATGATGCCTGAGGGGAGTTGTGCTCTTGACTTTGCTTTTGATATTCATGAACAGCTAGGGTTGCATGCATTTCGTGCCAGAATTAACGGTCAAACCAGACTTTTGAAAACTTCACTTATGGATGGAGATCAAGTTTTCATTGAAATTACCGACCAATTATCAGTATTACCAAAATGGCTTGAATGGGCCATAACGCCTAAGGCGCGTAACAGTATTCGTCGTTGCTTAAGATCCCATGTACAAAGGAAATAGAGATTGGGTATGATAAAAAGATATTTGGTTGGTACAGTGCTGTTACTGGTGCTATTTGCTGGTACGGTGTTGGCAGCGCAACAGGCAAATGTTTTTGTTTATCACCGTTTTGGCGACGATCGTTATCCTTCGACGAATATAGATATTGAAGTGTTTGCCAACCAATTAGAATATCTACACCAAAATAACTATACAGTTCTCTATGTTAGCGATATCGTTAATCGGCTTAAAAAGGGCATCTCCTTGCCAGATCGTTGTGCTGCTTTAACTGTTGATGATGGTTACAGTACTTTTTTAACTGGAGCTATGCCTTTGCTGCGCCAATATGGTTTCCCGGTAACTTTGTTTGTTAGCAGTGGTAGTGTGGGAAGTGGCAGTTATCTTAACTGGCACCAGTTGCGTCAATTACAAAATGAAGGGGTCGAAATTGGCAATCATTCTGCATCGCACCCATATTTTGTCGGCAACGAAGTCAATGACCCAGATGGTTGGCGTCAAAAAGCATCGCAGGATATTGGCAGCGCTCAAAAAGCATTCAAAAAATATCTGAATTATATTCCAACGGCCTTTGCATATCCCTACGGGGAATATTCTTCAGCTATGGAGGAGTTGCTGGAAGAATTGGGGTTTGATGCTGCATTTGCACAGCAGTCCGGTGTTATCAGTTCAGAGTTAAGTTCATACTATAGTTTGCCTCGCTTTCCCATGGGGGGGGCGTATGCAACCCTGTCCGGCTTCAAAAGTAAATTGGCAATGAAGCCCTTGCCGATTAAATTATTTTCCACTTCCGATCCAGTTTTAGCTGATCAAGACCCTCCGTTGATGGTTTTTAGCCTTGATACTACAGATATAAATGTGGACAGTTTGTGTTGTTATGTACAAGGTCAAAAAATGGTGAAAGCTGTTGCGCTGGGGGCTGATAAATTTAGTGTCCGTGCCGAAAAATCATTGGCAGGGCGGCGTAACAAGTACACACTGACTGCGCAAAGCTGCGATGGTAAATCGTGGTACTGGTTCAGTCATTTGTGGATTCATCCATAAATAGTTATGTGACTGAACTCAGCTTGTGTGTAGCCTATATCAATTGCTTGGCGTTTATACGTGAGCTTAGTATGCTCATGGGGAGCATAGCCTTAGGTACCGTCGCCTCTTGCTCTGCAACTTTAGCATACGATGAGCGTAAGTTAATTTCCGATAAATCACTCAATCGATTATAGTTGATCATTTTTTTGATCTCGGAAACATACGCATCACGTCTGGTTGAGTAATTCATTAAACCTTCCGCAAGTTTTTGTGCATCTAATGGCTGGTTATTGTTACGCATTTGTTCGCGGTATTGGCGTAATTTCTCATAGGCACCGTGGGTGTTGATGTTGTTCAAATATGAGTAGATCGATTCGCTTAGATGATTAAATACCCTTATTTCATGGGTCTTTCCAGCGCTGCGTTGCTTGGGAATTAAACCTGTTCCTGGTTTGAAAGTCCATTCGCCGAAAATATTGTTTGCTTGTTGAGCAAAGCGTGAGGTGCCATAACCAGATTCATTGGCCGCTTGAGCAATCACTAATGCCGCAGGCACAATATCGACCCTGCGCAAAATTTCATTACGTTTATTATCTAGGTTTTCAGGTGTTATTTTACAACGATATTGTTTTGCAAGATCATGTAGCCACCGCTGTTGCCATTGTGTCAACTTTTGGTGCTGATCATGGTCTTTCAAAATCTGTTGTAATTGTTGACGTTGTTGGAGAATCGAATTGTTTTGAGATATAATCATGGGAAGTAAACTCATAAAAAATAAGTGTTTTTTCTCTTGTACATTACTTATTTTTTCAATGTCTGCTGGAAAACTGTGCAGTTTTATGTTGGGAACACCAAGTTCTAGCGTATCCCAATGATAATCCATCTTGACAAATAAATTTAGTAAATCTTTGTAAGATGTAGGTTTTATTTGATTTATTGAGGTGTTGGCATTTGCGTTGCTGGGATTTAATCCCTCCAACAAAATTAACGGAAAAATAAGGATTATTAGCCAAAACTTCTTAGTAATAGTTGTCATTTAGTGTGCTCAAGTTTATTGCAGTTAGAGGTTGGTCGCTTATCGTTATTTTTAACCGCGATAAACTAGCACAATTAATTGCAATAAAGCAATGTTTTTACGATTAGTTTTACGACTGTACATGTGTTGTTAGTATCGGTTGTTTAAGTGCCGGGGAATAAATATTTAATCGGAATAAAATTATAAGCCAATTTGATCATCAATATTTAAAAATAGAATGTTATTTTATAGTTACGTTGCATTTACGTTGTTGATAATGTAAATTCTTCGAGCCTTTTTATAATTCTAAGTTGTTATGTTAGTTGTGGAGTTGACTATGTCTGACCCGTTGCAACCATTACGCGATAAAATTGATGCTATTGACAACCAGATAATGGAATTACTCAATTCCAGAGCTCAGGTTGTAATTGATGTTGGTAAAGCCAAAGCGGATAGTCATAAATCATTTTATGTCCCTAATCGCGAGCAGGCAATTTATGAACGCTTGAAAAGTGGGAATAATGGTCCCTTTCCTGTGGAGGCGATACAAAGGGTTTTTCGTGAAATAATATCTGCTTCGTTATCTTTGGAACAACCAATGAAGGTAGCATTTCTCGGACCGCAGGCTACCTTTACCCATGTGGCGACGATGCAGCAGTTTGGTTTGTCTGCCCAGTTAGTGGCACAAAAAAGTATTCCGGCTGTTTTTGATGAGGTTGCGCGTGGTCGAGCAGATTATGGCGTTATTCCGGTGGAAAATTCTAATGAAGGGGTAGTTACCCATACTTTGGATATGTTCATGGAGTCGGAATTAAAAATCAATGCAGAAATACTGCAGGAAATTTCACATGATTTACTTTCCTTGTCATCTTCCGTTGATGAGATAGAACGAGTTTATTCACACCCTCAGGCTCTGGCCCAGTGTCGCAAATGGTTGGAGGAAAATATACCCGATGTGCCATTGATAGATGTTGCCAGTACTGCAGCTGCGGCACAGATGGCAGCAGACGATTCTACCGCTGCTGCCATAGCTAGTGCTATGGCTGGTGCCCAATATGGTCTACGCCAACTGAAGAGTAATATAGCTGATAATTCCTGTAATTTTACTCGCTTTCTAGTGATAAGTAGAAAACTGCCTGAGCCCAGTGGTCAGGATAAAACCAGTATTATGTTCTGTATCAAGGATGAGCCGGGCATTCTTTTGCGCATGCTTGAACCCTTTGGTGAACGGGGGATCAATTTGTCAAAAATTGAGAGTAGACCGCTGAAAAAACGAGCGTGGGAATATATATTCTTTCTTGATGTTGAGGGACACATAAAAGACGAAAATGTTAGTGCCGCAGTGGAGGAACTTGGGCAATACTGCCAATTTGTTAAAGTGTTGGGTTCATACCCGAAGAAAGCTTAATTCTTTTTAGTTATGACTGCTTATTTGATTGATAAAATTGTTATTATTGGAGTTGGTTTAATCGGGGGGTCGCTGGCTTTGGCGTTAAAACAAGCTGCCAGTGTTCGTACTGTTGTCGGTTGGGATACCGATAGGGAAAATTTAGAGCTAGCGGTACAACTGGGAGTTGTTGATATTGCGGCAGACAGCGTTGAACAGGCGGTAGCTGATGCTGATGTAGTTGTTCTGGCAGTGCCGGTGAGAAGTATGCTTGCTGTAGCTCAGAATGTGATCGCCCATATGAAATGTGGAGCGGTGTTGTCAGATACCGGCAGTGTTAAACAAACAGTGGTCTCTGAATTAGAGCCTTTGGCGCAAGCCGGGGGAGTCAATTTTATTGCTGGGCATCCAATCTCCGGCACTGAACGCAGTGGTGCTGGATCTGCCTTTGCCGAATTGTATCGTGGTAAGCGCTGCATTTTAACCCCAACCATTAATAGCAATATTGAAGCACTAACATTGATTGAAACCATGTGGCAAGCCGCTGGCAGTGAAGTTGTTCGCATGGATATAGTGAAACATGATCGTATTTTGGCGGCGATTAGCCATTTGCCACATATGATAGCTTATTCGTTGGTTAATTCAGTCAGTTCTTATGATCGTTATGAAGAGAATATCCTTGATTTTTCCGCTGGCGGGTTTCGAGATTTTACCCGTATTGCTTCCTCGGATCCAGTAATGTGGCGCGACATCGCCTTGAATAACCGTGAATCGTTGTTGGAGATGATTACTCAATTTGAGCAATTTTTGGCCGAGTTGAAGCAGGATATCGACAGTGGAGATGGTGAAAAGTTGTTTGAGTTTTTTTATCGTTCCAAGATAAGTCGCGATGCGCTTCTTGCCCAAGGGGTAAAGAGTTGATTGCGTGAAAGGGTATATTGTGAAATTACAACCTGTAAGTATCTGTGCCGCAAGTGGTTTGCGCGCAGAGATAACGGTGCCGGGGGATAAATCGATATCCCATCGTTCAATAATGTTTGGTTCTTTGGCTAAAGGACAAACGCTTATAAAAGGTTTTTTGCACGGAGAGGACAACTTTTCTACTCTGAATGCTTTTAGGGCCATGGGTGTGGCCATCGACCAACTGGATGATGGTAACTTGATTGTTGATGGTCGTGGTTTGCACGGTTTATGTGAACCGGAAGATGTGTTGGATTGTGGAAATTCCGGTACAACTATTAGGTTGATGTCTGGTCTACTGGCTGGGCAGGATTTTTTTTCGGTATTAACCGGGGACCAATATCTGCGTAAGCGTCCTATGGGTAGGGTGTTGACTCCGCTGAAACAGATGGGTGCCATGATGCAGGGGAGATGCGGTGGCGAGTATGCACCACTGGCAATAACCGGGCAGCCACTGCGGGCGATTGATTACACATCTCCAGTTGCCAGCGCACAAGTTAAATCCGCGATATTGCTGGCAGGCTTATACGCTGATGGAACCACCACGGTGTATGAGCCTCACCTATCGCGCGATCATTCTGAGCGCATGTTGCGCCATTTTGGTGTAGAGGTTAACTCTTTTGCTGGCGGAGCTTCAATAAACGGTGGGCAGGAATTAATAGCGCGCGATGTAGTTGTCCCTGGTGATATCTCGTCGGCGGCCTTTTTTATGGTAGCAGCACTCATAGTCCCCAATTCCGAGTTGTTGATCTGTAACGTTGGTATTAATCCAAGTCGGGCAGGAATTATAGATATTTTGCAGGCGATGAATGGCTCTGTTGAGCTTGTCAATGAACGAGTAATGGCTGGTGAGCCAGTCGCCGATATTTTGGTTAAAAGCAGTGAACTCAAGGGGATTGAAATTGATGGAGCCTTGGTGCCACGCGCCATAGATGAACTTCCGGTTATCAGTGTTGCCGCGGCATGTGCCGAGGGTACAACGGTGATTCGTGATGCGCGAGAATTACGAGTGAAGGAAACTGATCGTATTGCCGCTATGGCAGATGTTCTACAGATCTTAGGGGTCGAGGTAGTTACTGCTGATGACGGCATGAGCATTGTTGGTCGTGAACATCTTGGTGGTGGTCAAGTGAAATCATGCGGAGATCATCGCATTGCCATGAGCTCAGCTGTGGCAGCTTTAGTGGCAGGTGAAGAGGTGACTATCGATGATAGTCAGTGTACTGCGATCTCTTTCCCGAATTTTTGGAATATGATTGAACAAATAAGAATTTAATTACTTTATGGATAGGATTTAAATGTCTTACATGAAAGAGAAAAACATACACACTCCGGAAAAGTTTATAATTGCAATCGATGGTCCTTCTGGTGCAGGCAAGAGTACTCTAAGTCGCTTATTGGCCGAGCGTTTAAGCTATACCAATATTAACACTGGAGCGATGTTTCGCACTGTCGCTTTGGCGATAGATCGTGCCGGACTTTCCCTTGATGACAATGAAGCCATTGAGAAGTTGTGTCATCAACTCCACATCCATTTTAAAAATGACGGTGGGCAAGAAACCGTTTGGCTGGGTGACGAAGATGTGTCAGAACTTATTCGTGGCTCAGAAATGAGCATGTTGACTTCTCAGATTTCAGCTTTGCCGGTAGTGCGCAAATCCTTGTTAGATCTTCAACGTGAAATGGCTGAGCATGGCGGTGTTGTTCTCGAAGGTCGTGATATCGGTAGTGTTGTTTTTCCCGATGCTCAGGTAAAATTTTTTCTCTGCGCAAGTGATGAGGCACGCGGATTGCGCCGTCATGAAGAATTGCTAAGTAATGGTTTTGATTCCGATTTGGAACAAACAATTGCTGAAGTAAGACAACGTGATGACGCAGACAGTAGTCGTGAGCATGCTCCGTTAGTACGAGCTGAAGATGCCATTACAATAGATTCAACAAATATGAATATTGAACAGGTGCTGGAAAAAATGATTTCCGTTGTTGAACATCGCCATGATGAATTGTTTATGGGAAAGGCATCAGGGGAATGATGGAAATTGTTTTAGCTAAAAGTGCAGGTTTTTGTTTCGGGGTTAAACGTGCTGTCAATATGGCATTTAAAGCGGCTGATAAGTCAGATTCGATATGTTCATTGGGACCCCTTATCCACTCGCCACAATTGGTAAAAAAACTTGAGAACGAGGGGATAAGGGTGGTTGACTCTGTTGCGGATATGGTAGATGAAACGGTGATCGTCCGCTCTCATGGTATTACCCGTTCTGAAGAGGAGGAGTTAGTTGCACGCCAATTGAAAGTTGTTGATGCAACTTGCCCCTTCGTGAAGAAAGCTCAACAGTATGTGTCATCGCTGGGCAATAATGGCTACGCTGTTGTTATTGTTGGAGAACAGGAACATCCAGAGGTGCAGGGGATAGTTTCGTATGCTGCCGACGCTGCAGCTTGGGTGGTAGCAAATGTAGAGCAGGCTCAGGCAATTCCAGTACAGCGAAAGATAGGTTTGGTTGCCCAGACGACACAGTCTTTTGAAAATTTCAGAGATATCTCCTCAATATTACTTAATAAATGTAAAGAGTTGCGCGTGTTTAATACTATATGTGATGCAACTGCTGTGCGCCAACAGGAGGCTCGCTCAATAGCTAGCAAGGTAGATATGATGCTGGTTATAGGTGGGCGCAACAGTGCCAACACAACTCGTCTGGCCAGTATTTGTACGGAAATACAACCGCAGACGTATCATATTGAAACTGCCGCCGGGATAAATCCAAATTGGGTTACGGGTATTTCAACTATCGGGATAACTGCCGGGGCTTCAACCCCGGAATGGATAATCGGCGAAGTGATGGAAAAACTGCGGGAAATCGCAAAATAAATATTTGTTTTTTATGATGGCTATGATAATGTTCGGCACCACAGCGTAGGCTGTAAACGTCTTGAGATAGTAGGCGTAATCTTCTAGGGGGTGTTTTGGTTAATGTCTGAAAACAATGAAACAAGTAATGTAGATGAGCTCGAATTGATGGATGATGAATTCGGAGCGGAGTTCGACGAAGAGTTTGGTGATGAAAGCTTTGAGGAGATGTTCGAAAACAGCTTGCAGGGCAATTTAGCTGTTGGCGATGTGGTTGAGGGAACAGTGGTTCAGGTTAATCCTGATTCTGTTGTTGTCGATGTAGGCTACAAATCTGAAGGCGTGATTCCGCTAGCGGAATTTTCTGTCGATGGAACACCGGCTACACTGAATGTCGGCGACAAGATTGATGTTTTATTTGAACGTGCCGAGAATGAAAGTGGCCTGATCGGTCTGTCAAAAGAGAAGGCTGATCGTCAAAAAGTATGGAACAGCTTGGAAGAGGACGCGGTTGTTGAAGGTCGTATTGTTTCGCGCATTAAAGGTGGTTTGTCCGTTGATATCGGAGTCAACGCCTTTTTGCCTGGTTCACAGGTCGATTTACGCCCAGTGCGTAATCTTGACAAGTTGATAGGCGAAACATTCTCATTCAAGATTATTAAACTTAATAAGCGTCGCGGTAATATAGTACTTTCTCGTCGCGTTCTGCTTGAAAATGAGCGTGAGAGCCAACGTTCTGATACCCTCGAAACACTTGAAGAGAATCAGATTGTTGAAGGTGTAGTTAAGAATCTTACTGATTATGGTGCATTTATCGACCTGGGTGGCATTGATGGTTTGCTGCACATTACCGACATGTCATGGGGTCGCGTTTCTCATCCTTCTGATATCTTGGCGGTGGGCGACAGCATCAAAGTTAAAGTACTTAAGTTTGATAAAGAAAAAGAGCGTGTCAGTTTAGGCTTGAAACAAATCACACCGGATCCATGGTTGAGTGTTGAGGAAAAATATCCGGTTAATGGTCGGGTCACTGGTAAAGTTGTTAGCTTGACCGATTATGGTGCATTCATTGAATTGGAAGAGGGCGTTGAAGGCTTGATCCATGTTTCTGAAATGAGCTGGACTAAGCGAATTAAGCATCCTAATAAAATTCTTTCCATCGGTGATGAAGTTGAGACCGTTGTATTGGCAATGGATACCGACAACCGTCGTATCTCTTTGGGTCTGAAACAAGTAGAACCTAATCCTTGGGAAGTTATCGGTGAGAAGTTCCCCGCTGGCACCATCATAGAGGGTCAAGTTAAGAATATTACTGATTTTGGTATCTTTGTTGGTGTCGATGAAGGCATTGACGGTCTGGTTCATATCTCCGACCTGTCTTGGACTAAGCGTATCAAGCACCCATCTGAATTGTATAAGAAGGGCGATCTGGTCAAAGCGGTAGTTCTCAATATTGATCGCGAGAATGAGCGTTTCTCTCTCGGTGTTAAACAACTTACTCAAGATCCATGGCAGATTATTCCAGAGCAATATGCTCCAGGTACTATCATCCGTGGTAAAGTTACTTCGGTAACGGAGTTTGGTATTTTCCTTGAGGTAGAAGAGGGCGTTGAAGGTTTGATTCATGTATCTGAGATCAGCAAAGATAAGGTTGAATCGCCAAAGGATTTTGCTAAAATCGGTGATGAACTTGAGGCTGTTGTTCTTCATGTAGATACAAATGAGCACAAAATTGCATTGTCTATAAAGCATTTATCCGAGCGTAAAGAAAAAGCAGAAGTAGATGCATTCATAGGTGCTCAAAAGAAAGCAACTTCTAGCCTTGGAGATCTTCTACAAGGTGCATTTAGTAATAACAATGATGAATAGATAAAAATATTTTCATAACAACCCCTGCTATTGTATAGGTAGCAGGGGTTTTTTTGTCGGAATTGCCATGAAAAAACGACCATTTATGCTAGCTTTGCTAGTTTTTTTCTTTATTTTTGTTGTTTTCACCGGTTCAATCATGTTGTTGAATAATGGTGATAAAACCTTTACCATTGGCGAAAAGATCGGTATCGTTGAGATAAAAGGTGTAATCAGGAGTTCCCGTTCTGTAATTGAAAAACTACAGAAATTTGAAAACAGCAAAGCAATTAAAGCTATAGTGTTGCGGATTAATTCTCCCGGCGGCGGCGTTGGTCCTTCTCAAGAGATACATGATGAGGTTGCCAGGATTGTCAAAAAGAAACCGATAATTGCTTCTATGGGATCAGTTGCCGCGTCAGGTGGTTATTATGTTGCGGTACCAGCAACTAAAATCTTTGCCAACCCGGGTACTATTACTGGTAGCATCGGGGTGATAATGGAATTTACAAACGTCTTGAAGTTGATGAATAAGGTTGGTTTAAAATCAAGTGTGGTTAAAAGTGGTGTTCATAAAGACATTGGGTCTGCAGTGCGTGAAATGACTGCAGAAGAAAAGCAGTTGTTGCAGGGATTAATTGATGATGTTTATAGTCAGTTTGTGGAATCAGTTTGCGCAGGACGGCATTTGTCAGAGAAAAAAGTTCGCAAATTAGCTGACGGAAGAATTTATACCGGTCGACAGGCGTTAAAACTTGGTTTAATTGACAAATTAGGTGGCATGCAGCCGGCGATTGTTGAAGCGGCACGTATGGTTGGTATTACTGGCAAGCCCAATGTTGTTTATCCGGAAAAACCACGGATAGATTTTATAGATTATGTTATAGGTAAAACGGTAACACATGTTGATGACTATTTGGTTTCTGCAAATAATTCTGGTGTGCAATTGATGTGGTCACCGATTAAATGATATAGTACACCAAGGTTGATTAGTTGGATTTAAACTTTTTTTGGATTTCAATAAAAAGGTAGAGGAAAATGACAAAAAGTCAATTGATAGAAAAATTGATGGATAATGGTAAGGAACTGAACAAAAAAGAGTCAGAAATAATTGTTAATACAATTTTCGATAGTATTACTGATGCGTTAAGCTATGGAGATCGGGTGGAGATCCGTGGTTTCGGATCATTTTCTATTCGTGAACGCAACGCACGTCAGGCACGCAATCCAAAAAGTGGTTCTTTAATCAAAATACCACCAAAAAAGACCCCTTTCTTCAAGACTGGTAAGGAATTACGTGAGCGCGTTGATTTTTGTTAGGGATAAAATATGACATTGACTGCAGATACTCATAAAAATATTTCACCTGAACTTGTTGGTAAAATTGATTCTCTTGAACATGGGAAAGCTGTAGTAAATTTACCCACTGTTCAGGAAATGGTCGCGGATGAATATGGTTTGATCCATGGAGGTTTTATTTTTGGTTTGGCCGATTATGCTGCAATGTTGGCAGTAAATGAACCAACAGTCGTTTTAGGATCAGCAGAAACAAGTTTTCTGGCGCCGGTAAAAGTAAAAGATGTTGCTCAGGCAACAGCAATTGTTGTGAAAGAATCAGGTAAAAAAAGAGAAGTTGAATGCATGGTTAAAGTAGGTAATAAAATAGTTTTTAAAGGATTGTTTACCTGCTTTGTTGTTGAAAAACATGTATTGAGTTAAAGAGTTTTATCAACTTATAATTTTTGTAAAGGTCTCATGTTTTTTCTATTTGAGGCCTTTTGTTGTTTGATAGAGGTGGTGTGAATAAGAGTAGAGAAAATAGTGTTATTCGTTTGCAAATACCATGTGCTGGTGAACGGTTAGATCAAGCGATCAGTGATAATTGTTCTTCTATGTCGAGGACGTTAACTAAAAAAATTATTGATATAGGTGGAGTACACTTAAATGGTAGAAGAGTACGTCAATGTGGTCTCAAAGTTGCGGTTGGTGACAAGGTTGAGATATTTATTGATGGTTTTTCGCTGAAATATTTTCGCATAACTGAGGATGCTGTCCTTTATCAAGATAAGTATATAATTGCTATCAACAAACCGTCTTTAATTGAATCTCAACCTACGCCTGCGCGTTATAAAGGAACCATATATGAAGCATTGTTGTTGTGGCTTCAAGATCCTTTTCGACCACAGTTAAAACCATCATTGGGAATGGTGCAACGTTTAGATCGTGACACTTCAGGTGTTATGGTCTTTTCTGTGCATCCACACTCACATAAAAGTTTGACCGATATTTTTACGACAAGGCAGGTTAGAAAAAGCTACCTTGCTCTTATTAGTGGTTGCCCAGATAAAAAAATGGGTGAATTTGAGTCATTGCTGGCGAAAAACAGAGCTACTAATAAAATTAAATCTGTATCCAAGGGCGGTAAGTTGGCGACAACAAAGTACAAAATTATTAATCAGTTTGATGATTGCGCTTTAGTAGAGGTTCATATACCAACGGGTCGCACACATCAGATTAGAGTTCATTTCGCTGAAGCTGGTCATCCCCTTGTCGGTGACACAAAATATGGCTACCATGAAACAATGCTAAAATTTCCGGTGCAACGAACTATGTTACATTCATGGCAGTTGGAATTTTTACATCCGGTAACAAAAAAAAATATACAGCTAGTGGCACCAGTAGCACACGATATGTACCAAGTTTTGTTATTTTTAGGTTGGGACAATGATAACATATCCACAAATTGATCCTGTCGCTCTGCACATAGGCCCTTTGTCTGTGCGTTGGTATGGCTTGATGTATCTGGCTGGTTTTGTATGTGCCTATGCCATGATTTTGAACTTGGTTAAGAAAAAGGATCTGGGTGTTAGCAATGAAACAGTTGCTGATCTGCTTTTTAGCTGTGTTGTAGCTGTGGTTATCGGTGGACGGTTAGGTTACGTTCTCTTTTATAATTTTGCTTATTATTGGCAGCATCCACTTCAAATATTTTATTTGTGGCAAGGTGGTATGAGTTTTCATGGTGGTTTATGTGGTGTGATTGTTGCTTCAAGTTGGTTTATTCATAAACGTAGTTTGCCCATGGGACAACTGGCAGACATTTTAGTGCTCTCTTCCTGTTGTGGTTTGTTTTTTGGGCGTATGGGTAATTTTATCAATGGTGAGTTGTGGGGACGTATAACTGATCTGCCTTGGGCCATGGTGTTTCCGGGGGCAGGACCATATCCGCGCCATCCAAGTCAATTATATGAAGCGATACTGGAAGGGCCGATATTGATGATGTTGTTGTGGCTGATTGCTAAACGTAACTTGAAACCATGGTCAGTTTTTTGTGGCTTCATATCGTTCTATGCTTTATTCCGTTTTCTTATAGAATTTGTCCGTCAGCCGGATGTGCAACTGGGAATGTTGTCAACTGGATTAACTATGGGGCAAACCTTGTCGTTGCCAATGATCCTCGCTGGAGTTATTGGTATTGTGTTTATAAACAGGCGGTCGAATAATGGATAACATCAAAGCAGTAGTTTTTGACTGCGACGGAGTCATGTTTAACAGCCAAAAAGCAAACCTCGATTTCTATAACACTATATTGGAACACTTTGCTGTTGTGCCAGTAACGCACGAATATCCAGACAAAGTTAAACTGTGTCATACTGCATCAAGCCCACAGGTATTACTTGGTCTGCTTGGCGCAGACCTTGGTAGGGCAGCTATAGAATATGCACAACAGGTTGATTACGATCAATTTATCCCCCAATTGCAAATGGAAGATGGCTTGATAGAATTGTTGCCACAGTTGTTACAGCACTTTAAACTCGCTGTTGCTACGAATCGTGGTGACAGTATGCTGAAAATTTTGGATTATTTCGAAATAAATGGGATGGTGGCTTGCGTATAGATCATCATTGTCAATTATTGCAGATACTTAGACATGACCAGTTGGCTTAGTTAAGTCTTTTTTTCATCTCCAGAACATTACCATTCCCGCAATTTTTATAAGTTACACTATCCATAAGGGTGTTGATGAGGAATATGCCGCGTCCGTGATCATCAGTTGGTTCAGGCAAAGCGGTGCCGGTAGTACTTATGTCAAAACCTTGTCCCTGATCGTAAACCTTGATACACAGGTTTTCATCCGACACGTTGATGGTTATATGAACATCTTTGCATGGATCGTTGCTGTTAGCATGTTTTATGGTGTTAGCCATAGCCTCTGTTAATACCAAATTAATATGGTAGGCTAGTTCATCACGGTCGTTATTGTAGTTTTTCAGAGTATACGCGATATCCTCACCAATTTTGCCAATCAAGCCAAGATAACGTGTTTGATTGGGAACTTTAATGTCCATTTCGAGTTGATTTTTCATAACTCTATCTCCATTAACAGAATACATATGATGGTGTCGCAGAAACCCCACCCACCTGCTTTGCCGCGCTTTCTCCCCTTGATCAACCACTACGTCTTGGGGTACGAAATTTTGCTTAGCCATTCTATGTGTTTTGCGAGATCATCACATATAGCTAATTAGTTGAGTTGTTGTATAAATCTCAAAAACTGGCTAGTGCTTCCTCTGGATTAGGAAAAATTTCAAATACACGATGAAGTCTGGTCAGTTCAAACATAGACTTTACCTGGGTTTGCAGGCTACACAGTTTTAGACTGCCATCGCGAGAACTTGCATTTTTAAAGCCTGAAACCAGCGCACCTAACCCCGATGAATCAATAAATCTAACATCTGCAAGATCGATAATTATCTTGTTTTTACCCTCTTCAAACAAATTTAATAGTTGAGACTTTAATTCGTTACTGTTATGAGCATCTAGTCTTTCTTCCTGTAGCGATAGGGTGACAACCGCACCGTGTTCTTCTATAGATACAATCATTAGTTAGTTCTCCTGAGATTTGAATTATTGATTTATTTTTACAACAATCATGGTTACATCATCAACAAAATGTCGTTGCCCCTGAAACATGCGGGCAATGATAAGAGTATTATCAATTATTGTTTGAGAATCATTATCTATACTTTCAATTATAGCATTTTTTAACCGTTCAAGGCCAAATAACTCCCCTTTATTATTTGTTGCCTCGATAATTCCATCAGTGTACATAATTAAGATGTCGCCAGTTTCAAGTATCCCGTGGCGTTCTTCGAAAGACACCTCTTGCTTAATACCCAAAATAAGACCCTCAGTATCTAGCTCTTCAAAACTTTTTGTGGATGAGTGATAGACCAGAGGATGATTATGCCCAGCATTGGTGTATGTCATAAGTTTTTTGTCATGATCATACTTCAAGTAGAATAGGGTGATAAATAGTTCAGCCTTAGTTAAATCTTTATATAGAAACCTGTTCAACGAATCTACAACAACTGTTGGTGAAACAAGAAGTCTTGCCCTGGCTTGAATAAACGTCCGTGCTTCGGCCATAAGTAGAGCAGCGCCAACATTGTGACCAGAAACATCTGCAATCACAATATCGATATCGGGAGATTGTACTATAAAATCATAGTAATCACCACCGACCTGTTTTGCTGGGATACATATGCCGGCTATGTCTAGACCAGAGATGTCAGGCATTTTATCCGGTAGTAAACCTAATTGAATAGATTCGGCTATGCGTAACTCTTTTTCCTGCTCACTGGCTTCTATGAGTTTTGCTATCTGGTTAGCATTGCGCCAGGCAATACCAATTTGGGCTGCCAGATTTTTATAAAGCTCAATAAATTCATCGGTATATATCCCCTTGGAATAATGTGAATATGAGGAAAGAACGCCTATGGGTTGTCCCTCTATGGTTACTGGAGCATGGGCAAAAGATTTGATTCCTTCACGTTGAACAATAGCTACAGATACCGGGTTATCCACGCAGTCACTATCGTTTGCCAATTGTATTTTATTGTTTATGTAAGCTTTGCCAATGCAGGTTTCATCATTGATTTCTCTATCGGCGCGAGAGAGGAAGTCTGTATCTATTCCCTTGAAATTTCTGACAATTAATTTATTTTCTTGTTCATCATAAAAACGAAGAACGCACAGATCAAAGCGAAATTGGCGATAGAGTAATTCGAGGATACTGTCAAAAATATCATCTAGGTCTGCTCCGCTGGATACAGCGTTAGCTGCCTCATATAAAACCGACAATTGTTCGCGACTTGCATTACGACTTAAACTGACAGTACCGAAGATATTGAAAATATCTTCCATTTTACTGCCACGTGCTGACAGGTAATTTTCAATTATTATCCTAGCCGAAGCGGCACCGACCGATGCTGCCAGAGTTTTTTCAGTAAATCGTTTTAAATTAGGTATTTCGTATTCAGACAGGCTGCCTTTTTCATCAACTGTTCTGTCTCCCAGATATTCCGCAATAGCAGTGTGGGCTTCTTTCTCGCCAATAAATTTGGACATTAAATCTACAAATTCCATAATTGACGGCGCTTTACTTAAGCGGCTGAGCTGGTTTTTATTTTTGTCCCAAGTTGATACCTGAACAAAACGGTGTGCCTGTTCCTGCTCCTGCTTAGATTGTTTTGTGGTGATTGAGATTGTTAAAAATGCACCTATATTAAAAAATAGTGTCCAAAATAATGAGTGTGACCAGATGTCAAGGTTATCCAAATAAAACAGAGCGGTAGGTTTTAACCACGCTATAGCAAATGGACCTTCAGTAAGGATCCCTGTTGGCAACCAACCTGCGTTTACAAAACTAGGGATAAGTAGGGTGTAGCACCAAAGAATGAAGCCAAGAATTAAACCAATAGCGGCCCCGCGTTGATTAGCTTTCTCCCAGTATAGACCAGCTAATAATGCAGGAGCAAACTGGGTCGCAGCCATAAATGAGATTAAACCTATATTTATAAGAGCTGCCGATTCTCCCAAAATATGATAATAAAAATAGCCAAGAAAAATTACTCCTATTATTGCAAGACGTTTAATGTTTAACAGTATCCCTGACATGTCTGTCATTTTTAAATTAAAACGCAAAATGATAGGCATTACCAAGTTGTTTAAAATCATTGTTGCCGAGGTGATTGATTCAAGCATTACCATGCCGGCAGCGGCAGAGAAACCACCGATAAAGACCAAAACAGCTAATGCTTGTTGGTTGGCCGATAAGGGCAGGCTCAAAACATAGTAGTCAGCAAGGCTAGTATCGCCGTTAAATGTGAGAAGACCGCCTACGGCAATAGGCAATACAAATAAGTTAATGAGAAATAGATATGCTGGGAATGCCCACATGGCGGTGCGTACATGATTGTGATTAGTGTTTTCAATTACCATGGCGTGAAATTGACGTGGCAAAAACATTACCGCCATCATTGACATAAATGTCATGCTGAACCAGCGTGGACCACTGCTGCATGTGGGTGAGAGCCGAAGTAGATTTTGTTTATCTGGAAATGTGTTCGTAAATTTAGTAAAAATATCACTAAAACCATCAAAGAGACCATAGGTTACAAATATACCAATAGCTAGAAAGGCAATTAATTTAATAATCGACTCCAATGCAATGACTGCTATCAATCCTTCGTGATGTTCAGTACTGTCCAGGCGCATTGCTGCAAATAGAATACAAAACAGTGCTAAAAACACAGCTACTATAAATGCTGTGTCTACCCCGCCGAATTTTATAAAGGTAGCTGCGTTCACGCTGGCGTCTGGCCAGTTTCCTATGAGGTTAAAGGTATGGTTAATAGCTTTAAGTTGCAGCGCGATATAGGGGACGATACCCAACACCGCAAATATTGTCACAATTACGCCGAGATATGTTGATTTCCCATAACGGCTGGCAATAAAGTCGGCAATACTGACAATATTATGTTCTTTGCTGATTAAAATGATTTTGCGCAGTAAGAACCACCACGTAAAAGATATAAGAGTAGGTCCGAGGTATATGGTAAGAAAATCAAGCCCAGTAGTTGCTGCTCGACCGACGCTGCCATAGTAGGTCCATGAAGTGCAATATATAGCCAGAGTCAGAGAATAGATATGGGGATTGGAAACAATACTTTTACCGTGTTTGCGATGGCTAGCGGCACCAAAAGCGACGGCAAACAATATCAAAACATAAAATAAAATGGTTAAATTGATGTGTTCATAGGTCATTGTTGTCACCTGTGGATTGTTTATTGTTATCTTCGATTATGGTGCGTGAAAAAAGATATATGACAACAATAGAAAAAGGCCAACCACACAGTATGTATAGTATAAAAACCGGAATACCAAAGATTGTTTCAGGTCGATTAAAAATTTGGATAAAGGGGAAATTGAGCATAATTACGCCCAAAATAAAAAACAAAATCCACATCTGTCGTTGTTGAGATTTTGATTTTTCAGACATAAAAAATCTCCAGCGCATACAGATAAACCGCAATTCACGTTGCAATTATAATAGATAACTGCCCATGTGTCGATGCATAGTCGAATATTTTATTTGCTATATAAAAAATTGAACTGGAGTTGCAATAAAAATAAATGCTTCTAAAAATGGTCCTGTTTGCCACCAACCGTGGTACCCAACAGTTTTGGCAATAAAGTAATATCTACGCTATTATCAAATCCATTCTAGCATTTTTTCTCTCTGACTTGTGAACCGTATTAATAGATAACCGTGAATTATAGACAGCAGGGTTTTTATAGTATGAGATATAAAGTTATAACAGTTTACCTTACATTTTTATTGCTATTACCGATAGTGACGGGATGCTCGATGCTCAATATGCTCGGTGATAGTCCATCATCGGTTACGGTGACCAGTTTCAAGGTAATAGCATCATCGAATCTTGCGCCTAATTTTAAAATCGATCTTCATGTTTTTAATCCCAACAGTAGCGCATTAAAACTTGATGGTTTATACTATTCTATCGAAATAGATGGTCATACAATTGTAGAGGGTGTATCAAATGATATGCCGACAATTGGTGCTTATGATGCTGGAGATATTGAACTAACGGCTACCGCTAACGTGTTTAACAGCCTGCGTTTAATAAGTGATTTAACCCGTAACGCTAAAGAGTATTGCAGTTATAAGCTTACAGTAAAGCTCTCATTAGGAATGTTGCGCCCCAGTATTCGTGTAGCTAAGGAGGGAACCCTATCATTGCGGGATCTGACAAGGTAGTTCCGGCGCTCATTTTTTTTACAAAAGCATCAAGATTGGAAAATAATTACTGTGATTTCACTTACTTTTCGCATACTGCTTTTTTTTATACTCAGTATCTTTTTTACTTTTATTTCGCGTCGTTCGCTACGCAACAGGCATTCCCACGGGTTTTATCGTTATTTCGCATTTGAAGGAGTTACCATCCTGGTATTGTATAACCATCCGGTGTGGTTTAACTCACCATTCTCAGCTTTGCAGTGCTTATCATGGTTATTGTTGCTTCTTTCAGTTGCATTGGTAATTCACGGATTTGTTCTGTTAAAAAGAGTAGGGGGGCAAGAACAACGGGCGGCATGTCCAGAAAACTTGCCTTTTGAAAACACAAAGAACTTGGTTCAGAGTGGTCTATACTGCTATATACGGCACCCCATGTACAGTTCGCTTTTGCTGTTGGCCTGGGGGGCTTTTCTTAAACGTATCGATTTGATAACACTTACCATGGTAGTGATGGTCAGTGTGGCATTATTCTTGACTGCCAAAGTTGAAGAGGGTGAGAATGTCAGTTATTTTGGTAATGATTACCGCACCTATCAAGCCAGATCAAAAATGTTTTTTCCTTTTGTTTTCTAAGTTTTCGTAACAACTATTTTGTAAACCATCTCTTTTTGCCCGAGTATACTACTACTCGGTTACGTCCTTTTTTCTTTGCCTCATATAAGGCTTTATCAGCATAACCAATCAGATCATTTTTACTAAATTTATCCGTTGCTGGAGACATCTCGACCACACCAAAACTAGCGGTAACGTAGTAGGTTTCACACTCATGTTGAAATGGAGTAGTTGCGACGGTTTCTCTTAATTTTTCAGCAACTTTTTGAGCTTCCTCAACATTTGTTTCAGGTAACACTAAAACAAATTCCTCCCCTCCATAGCGAGCAAATAAATCATACTCCCGCAACATATTGCGCGATATGTCAGAAAACTGACGTAATACATAATCTCCAGCCTGATGACCATATTTATCATTGAACTTCTTAAAGTTATCAAGATCAACCATAATAACGCTTAGAGTATAATAATTACGCTCAGACCGGCTTATCTCCCTATCTAGAAAATCTTGAAAATAACGATGGTTATAAGCTTCGGTGAGTCCATCAACATTAGCTAGCTTTTCAAGAAATTTATTTTTCTTTTCAAGTTCATCGGTTAACATCTTTAGTTTGACAGTCTTTTCAACTAAAGAACGATTCATTTGCTCGTAACTTAAATTTAAAACACTCAACTCAGCATTGGCAATTTGCAAAACCTCAGCAACAGATTTTTGGTTAATTATTGTTAAATCAAAAAGAGTTGCAGTTTCTTGTACTTCGGTATGTACCCGATCCAAAAAATCATCTAATTTCTTGTCTGTAAGCTGCAAGCGTCGTTTAGCCTGCAGTTTAAAACGGGCAATAACTTTATCTGGCTTTTTAACACTATAAATAGTTGAAAGAATACCGCTAAGAGCAACGATTTCCGTGATTAACTTAACCTTTTTGTCCTTAGTTTTAAGTTTATGTGGTTCATGATGAAAGAGTACTGGATCAACAAGCACAGCAGGAAATCCCCAACTTTTTACTACGCCACCTCCAATGTAAGTATGATCAGTACCAATGATCACTTTTTCAGCATTACACCGATTCATTTCTTCATCATTAATTAGTTGCTCAACTTTTTTATATTGATCCGGCAATGATCGCGCAAGAATCAAAACACCAAGATTTTGCAATAATCCTGCTACAAATCCTTCTTCAGAATCTTCTGCTTCAACTGCACTCATCAACATTCGTGATGCTACAGCTTCAAATAACGATTTTTCCCAAAACAAGGTGTAATCAAATCCATCTTTGTTTTTTGCCGCCGGTTTTAAAAAAGAAAACGACAGAACCAAACTGCGAACCGCATTTGTACCTAAAATAGATGATGCTTGTTGAATGGTGCTTATTCGCTGAGGAAAGCTATAAAAGGACGAGTTTACAACCTTAAGTATCTTAGCTGACAAAGAGATATCTTTTGAAATTAAATTTGCAATATCATTTATAGTTGTTTCCTCGTCAGTAGTAATAGAAACAAGACGGGAAGCAACAGTAGATAGTGTTGGTAAGTTATCAGAATGTAATACAAAATCAAGAATTTCTTCCTTAGTCATTACTATACTCCTGTTAAATAAAACATGTATAAGGATTTAATATTACACGTTATACAACGATAAATACAATAATATATATGTAAGCAGGAATTAAATCAACGTCGCATAATGTATATTATGTAAACTTTAGTTTTGATTCCCAAAAATTGAAACCTTTTTAAATATAAAAGCGGAGCCATTGCTGACACCGCTTTATAGTGGATCTAGTAACACTTAG
>NBLX01000098.1 GCA_002084705.1 Desulfobacteraceae bacterium 4572_35.1 | reverse complement strand
ACTCAAGATCCTACAGCAAATATTATTAAGCTTCCTAATGTCAGTGCATCGATTCCTCAGCTTCAGGCTGCCATCGCAGAACTGCAAAGTAAGGGCTATGATGTTCCTGACTATCCAGAAGAGCCAAAAAATGATGCAGAAAAAGAGCTGCAAACCCGTTATGCCAAATGCCTCGGTTCTGCGGTAAACCCGGTACTTCGTGAGGGCAACTCTGACCGTCGCTCTGCAGCATCAGTTAAGAAATTTGCTCAAAAGAATCCTCATCGTATGATGAAGCCTTGGCCTGCTGGTTCTAAAACTCGTGTTGCTTACATGAGCGATAACGATTTTTATGGTAGCGAGACTTCAGTAACTTTTGATAAAGATACCACTATTTCATACAAATTTGTTGGCAACGACGGTAGTGAGCAGATTTTGAAGGCCAATCATCCTATCCTTGCCGGCGAGGTTGTCGATTCATCATCGATGAGCATGGCGGCATTGCGTGAGTTCTTTGCTCAGCAAATTGAAGCTGCACAAAAGGATGGCATTTTGCTGTCTTTGCACCTTAAAGCAACCATGATGAAAATCTCTGACCCTTATATTTTTGGTCAGTGCGTCACAGTATTCTTTAAGGATGTGTTTGAAAAGTACGGTGCCGATTTTGACAAGATTGGCGTAAATGTCAGCAACGGTCTCGGCGATATATATGCTAAACTTGATCGTCTGCCTGCTGCAAAACGCGAAGAGATCGAAGCTGCTATTATGGACACCTATAAAAACCGTCCTGCTCTGGCAATGGTTGACTCTCGTAACGGTATCACTAACCTGCATGCACCTAACGATGTAATCATTGATGCATCTATGCCAGTAGTAGTTCGTGATGGCGGGCAAATGTGGAACCTGCAGGACGAGCTTCAAGATACTTTGGCAGTAATCCCCGATCGCTGCTATGCAACAATCTATCAAACTGTAATTGAGGATTGCCAGAAGAACGGTCAATTTGATCCAGCTACTATGGGTGCGGTTTCCAACGTTGGTCTTATGGCTAAAAAAGCTGAGGAGTATGGTTCCCACGATAAGACATTTTACGCTCCTGGCGATGGTAAAATCCAAGTTGTCGATGACGCTACTGGTAGTGTTGTGTTGGAGCAGACTGTTGAAAAAGGTGATGTATTCCGTTCTTGCCAGACCAAGGATGAGGCTATCCGCGACTGGGTCAAGTTGGCAGTAACTCGCGCCAAGGCGACAGGCGTACCGACGATCTTCTGGCTTGATCCTAAGCGTGGTCATGATGCGCAGATTATTGCCAAGGTAGAAACTTATCTTAAAGATTACGATACCGCAGATTTGGATATCCGCATCATGACTCCTGACGAGGCAATGGTTATCTCCTGTGAGCGTAGCCGTCGCGGTGAGGATACTGTTTCTTGTACCGGTAACGCCCTGCGTGATTACTTGACTGATCTGTTCCCAATTCTTGAGCTTGGTACTAGTGCTCGTATGCTCTCTATCGTACCGTTGCTTCAAGGTGGCGGTGTGTTTGAAACAGGTGCTGGTGGTAGTGCTCCTAAGCACGTTGAGCAGTTCCTCAAAGAGGGTCATCTGCGTTGGGATTCCCTCGGTGAGTACTGTGCTCTTGTTCCATCCCTAGAGCAAGTTGCTAATTCTACTGGTAATGAAACAGCTCAATTGTTTGCTGATACCCTTGATGAGGCAGTAACTAGTTATCTTTCGAATGCAAAAGCCCCTTCACGTAAGGTCAATGAGATCGACAACCGTGGCAGTAGCTTCTATCTTGGTCTGTACTGGGCACAGGCTTTGGCTGCACAGGATAAAAATGCTGAGTTGAAAGCTAAATTTACCAAGGTTGCTGCTGATCTTGAGAAAAATGAAGCTAAGATCAACGAAGAATTGCTGGCAGCTCAAGGAGCACCAGTTGATATTGATGGCTACTATAAGCCAAACGTAGAAAAAGTGACTGCTGCAATGCGTCCTAGTACAACACTGAACGCAATTATTGATGCAATGTAAATTTTTGTAACGCGTTTCCTGGTAAAATAAACCCGCCTTGGCTTAATTGATGAGGCGGGTTTTTTTATGTAGTTTTTAGAGCGCAATTGATGTTTTCTTAAAGTGTAACTTCAGCATGATAGGTGCCAACTCGGAGAGTTTCTGAATATAGTTTTACTACAGTTTTGTCTGTGTCCAGCCTGTTCCGTGGCTGCTGAATCGCACCGTGCCATCGCGGTCGGTACGGATTAACTGTGCGCCAACATTGTTGACTGCTGTTACTACTTCAACGTGGGGAAACCCATAGCGATTAGCGTAACCGACACTGGCTATGGCAAACTGGGGGGTGATGGTATTCATAAGTTTTACGGGTAGTGAACGGCGGCTGCCATGGTGGGGCAGTTTTAACAAATTGACGGGAGCAGGTAGGGTTTGCTCTAACAACTGTTCTATGCCGTGGCTTTCCAGGTCACCCGTTAGCAGAATCCCATCGTTTTTATAGCTGGCCAGTAATGTCAGTGAACGATCGTTCATATTGTTGCTATTTTGTGGGGCGAATATGTTTAAGGTTGTTGCTCCGGCTATTGGCAGTGTTGACCAGCCTTGAGGAAAAAGCCTAGTTTTAATTTTTTGTTGTGACACTGCTTGTTGTACGCTGTAGTGAAGTTCACTGAGGGGAATTGAGCTCCAAAATTGATCTACCGAAAAATGTTTTAGAATATAGATTAATCCCTTGCGATGATCTGGATGATCGTGGGTGAGAATAATTGCATCAAAGTGATCGATTCCTGTATGACCAAGAGCCGGAGCTAACAGGTTTTTCCCCACATCAAAGGTTTTACTATATAACCCACCACCGTCAATCAGGAATGTATGTTTGTTTCCCAAGCGTAATAGCAGGGAATCACCTTGACCAATACTGAAAGCTGTTAATTCGAGAGGTGCTGGTGGCGGTTGTAAGCAGATAACAATCCACACCATGACTGCCGTTGCTAAAGTTACTGAGCAACTGCGCCATCGACAATTCAATAACAGCAATAATGCTAGACACCCTATAATTATAAGCAGATGCTGCAATGGGCTGAAAAAAAGCTCTCTGGCTGCTAATGGTCCGCTGGCTATATGATTTGCCATATTTATGGTTAAATTTATTAGTTGAGATGCCATAGACAGCAGGGCGGTTGCGCAAGAGGGGAGAGGGGTGATTAATAATGTCCCACCGAGAGCCAGCGGAACTGTAAGCATGCCGATAATTGGAACTGCGAACAGGTTGCAGATAATTGCTGCAGGTGCCAGTTTGTGAAAGTGATATAGCGCAATTGGGGTGGTGGCAAGGGTGGCGATCAACGTGACAAAAAATGGGAGAAGCATCCAGCATGCCAATTTGCTGCGGCAGTGTTTTCCCAGAGCAGGTAAAAAATATAAAATTGCTCCCACTCCGGCAAATGACAGTTGAAACGCCGCTGAAAACAGTGCTAGTGGAGCAAGGATTACAATGATTAGTGCAACCAGCGCCAGCATTGTGATAGGCGGTGTGTGCCGTCGCAGGAATAACGCCAACGCTCCGGCGACAATCATGAGCGCGGCGCGCTGGGTTGGTAACGCTGTGCCGCTTAACAGCAGATAAATGAACAAAAAGGGGAGGGATATGATTATTCCCGCTGTCTGAGCAGATATTTTCAACAGCAACCATTCGCTGCGGCGATATAATCTGGTTATTAGTTGGTATAGTAGCCATGCCAATATGCCAAAGTGTAAACCGGAAATTGAAAACAGATGGGATATGCCGCAGTTAGCCAATTGGTCACGCTGTGCTGAAGATAATCGGCTTTTTTGTCCTAGCGTCAGACTGAGCAGGTAGGCGCTATGCTGCGGGGGGAATAATTGTTCGACATTGCGCCCAATGTTGGTGCGCCAACGTTCCAGCGTATATCTCCATGAGGTGGTTTTTTGCCGTTCTAGGTTGATGATTGTGTTGCTGTCGTTGATGTACCCGGTTGTGAATATACCCAAAGCGTTGAGGTAGCGTGGATAGTTAAACTCACCGGGCATGCCGAAGGTACGTGGTTGTTTCAATTTGGCGCGGAAAACAATATGATCACCGGGCAGTATCGATAGTCTGCTGCGCCGGGTGTTGTCGTTTTTGTAACTTTTTTTGTTGTTTCGTGGCAGGACTTTGATGCGTACTTTCCCTTTAGCGGGGGCCCAGAGGTGATCTCGGTTTATTTGCTCTAATTCAACATCCATCCGCCACCCATTTTGTTGTGGTTCAATGCGGATAACTGTGGCACGGATATTGAGCGGTTCATTGGGTTTCAGCTCTTTTAACGATGTTGTGCCAACAGGAGGTTGAAGGGCGAGGTGGTATGCACAGAAACCACAGCTACAAGCTAAGAACACCAAGGCAATGGCTGGTTTTGCCCGCTTTAGATAACAAGAGACAGCCAATGCTGCAAGCGCAGCAACTGGGAATAGCCACATGTGATGGATGTAGCTGTCGATAGCACCAGAGCTCCAGCGTGATGCCAGCAGCTCGCCAGCAATGTAGCTCAGCAGTATAACCCACACATTGCACTGAGAGGGGTTGTGTCGGATGTGTCGATAGATATTCATTGTTGCCAATTATCTATCTTTAATGTCGAAAATGCAACTGCCAGAAAGTTTCAGTATATGTTTTGTCGGGGTTTTGTCAGAACATAAAGCGGCGCATGCTGATATTTAGCAACAGACCAACGCCGATCATGGTGGTTATCATGCTGGTTCCGCCATACGAGAACAGTGGTAATGGCACACCAACAACTGGCAGTAATCCAATTACCATCCCTAAATTTACAACCACATGCCAGAAAAACATAGCTGTGATGCCGACCGCGAGGTACATGCCAAAGCTAGTATTTGCTTTACGTGCTATGTTGATTCCCCACAGAACAATGGCCAGATACAGGCCTAAAATTATTAGTGAACCGCAGAACCCCCATTCTTCGGCAAAGACTGAAAAAGCAAAATCGGTGTGACGTTCAGGCAAAAATGAGAGTTGCGATTGTGTGCCGTGCATAAAACCTTTGCCCCATAATCCACCGCTGCCTACAGCAATCTTTGATTGGATGATGTGGTAGCCTGTTCCCAAAGGGTCACGTTCTGGATTTAAAAAGGTATGAATTCTCTCCTTCTGATAACCATGAAGCAAGAACCATCCCCCGATCATAGCGGCGCTGCCCAGCACTGACAGAATGGTAAGAGTCCACCGACGTATGCCGGCAAATAACGCCATGGTGGTGCCGATAAAGATCACCAGCATCGCTGTGCCAAGATCGGGTTGCTTGATTATTAGTAAGACCGGTATGGCTATAATTAGTCCTGGCGCCCATAATTCAACCAAGTTGTAGCCGATGGGTGATTCGTGGCGGTTGAAATAAGCTGCCAAGGCTATAATTATAACTATTTTGGTGATTTCGCTGGGTTGCAAATTGAAAAAACCGACATCGATCCATCGGGTTGCGCCCATGGTGGTTTTGCCAAAAAGTAGAACGGTGACCAATAACCCGATACATATTAGGTAGGCACCAATGGCCATATGTTCTAAGTGGCGATAATTAAATATAGTGAGGCAAGAGGCTATAGCTAGCCCTATTGCTAACCAGAAGAGCTGTTTCGTATAGATGGGTTGACCAAGCATGTTCCAGCCGGCGGTAGAACTGTACAGGTTAAGCACGCCGATTCCTGCTGTAACGGCAACCAGTAGCAGTAAAGTCCAGTCGAAGTTGGCGATTAAACGGCGATCAAACATTGAAGTCTCCTGGGTTGCTTTGACTATATTTTTTTAGCTTTGGATGTGGTTGTTGAAAAGTATTGTTCGAAAATCTGACGGGCAATAGGGCCGGCGGCGCTACCCCCATGTTGACCATGTTCGACAATGATTGCTACCGCAATTTGTGGTTTTTTTGCGGGAGCATAGGCGACGAATAGGGCATGGTCACGGTGGCGGTAGGTGATCTCTTCTATGTTAACCTTTTCACCTTCTTTCGGATCATCTTTCATGCGTACCACCTGCGCAGTGCCGGTTTTTCCGGCCACCATTATATTGGCTAGCGCGCTCGATTTACCTGTTCCGCGGGGGTGGTTTACCACTTCTTCCATCCCTTTTTTAACATATGCCAGTTGCTTTTGATTAAGTTTTGAATCGTGCAATTTTTTAGGAGCAAACGATTTTAAAAGTTTACCTAGGTGCGTCCCAAGCCTAGTTGACGCGCCATGTCCGACATTTTTTCTATTCCAACCATGAGAGCAACTTCGTAAAACCACACATCGCAGCTTTCACGCAGAGCTTTTTTTAAGTTTGTCGCCTTGTGGCCAGTTTTTTTCCAACAGCGAAAATCTCTGTTGCCTACAGTAGTTCTTCCTTCACAGTCGATGATTGTGTTGGGGGTAATAACCCCAGCTTGTAAGGCAGCTAGAGCTGTAACCATTTTGTAGGTTGAGCCAGGGGGGTATTGACCGCTGATAGATTTGTCCTGTAATGGATGACTGGGATTGGAGATGAGGGCGTTCCATTCTGCACTGGTGATGCCGCGGGCAAATAGCTCTGGATCAAAAGCTGGACGGCTGACCATGGCGAGGATGTCGCCGTTGTTAACGTTCAGCACCACCGCTGCCCCTGCGTGGTCGCCAAAGGCCTGTTCTGTGCGTAGTTGGAGTGCGCGTTGCAGGGTCAGGTATGCGTTGTTTCCCGGTGTAGGTGATTGAATCTGCAGTTGGCGGAGTTGCTTGCCCTTGACATCGACCTCTACCAGCTTTTCTCCTGCAATACCTTTTAGGTATGATTCAAGGTGTTTTTCCAGACCGCTTTTGCCGATAAAATCGCCAGCATGGTAATTGTTGTATTTAGGCATTGTTAACTCATTCGGAGTTATTGCGCCGATATGACCAAACAGATGTGCTGCCGCTTCCCGGTACGGATAAGCGCGCATGGGTTGTACTTCAATTAGCATCCCGGGCAGATTCACTGAATTTTCAGCCAATTTTTCCAGAGTGTCCCGAGTTATATCTCTTTTCAGGGGGATGGGGCGATATTGTGGATAGTAGCTGTGTTTGTTCCATCCGGCTTCGAGTGTTTTCCAGTCACTGTCGAGGTATTTGCTCAAATGTTGTAGCAGTGATTGTTTATCAATCACCTCCTGACGCAAGACAGAAACTGTGAAAGAAGGGCGATTGTCTACCAGTTGCAGGCCGTCTCTGTCATATATTGAACCTCTTGGAGCGGCTATGGGAATATAACGGGTACGGTTTTTTTGCGATAATAACTGGTACTGATCTGCGTAGATGACCTGCAGAGTCCATAATCGCAGCCCTAGAATTGTAAAAAAAATTATTGCCACCACAATAAGGCAGTTAAAGCGCGCTTTGCGACTGATGTCATCTGGTTGAGGGCTGTTCAGTGCCATTGACTTTTGCCCCGTGGAGTTAAAATGTGTAAAAGGTGACGATAGTTTGTTTTTTTAACCTGCTCCAATATTACGATGATAACAAAAACTGTTGCCAGGTTGAGAACGAGCTGTAGTGGTAATTGTTTTACAATTTCCAGCCAGTATTGTTGTCCATTATTTGAAAAGCACAGTAACATGAATATGAGTAATCCAGTTTGAGCGATTGTTCCGAGGGTTGTGGCTACAATCATGGTCATGTAGTTGTCGCGATGGAATTGTTGCCCAACGCTGCCAGTAACACAAAAAATTATCAACATAACGATGCCGTACAGACCCAGTGTGGTGCCAGTAAAAACATCAAATAAACAGCCTAAACTCCAAGCATAAAATGCTCCAGAACAAGACAACGCCGGCAAGCTTAGGTATAGCACCAGAATTAACAATAGATCTGGACGCATCTGTATCTTGAGGAAGTGGGGGAGTACCGCCGTTTGCAGTACGATGATACCTAGCCCGACAACTAAATAGCGTAGAAATCGTTTCATTGTTTATTTTGTTGGATGACCAATACATCCTCTAGGCGGGAAAAATCAACGCAAGGGGTTAGCTCCAGCGTTTGAAATAAACCGTAATCTGGTTTTATGATGTTGCTAATTATTCCTATGGGGATCCCTTTGGGGAAGATGCCGCCGGTTCCTGCGGTTACAACCATGTCGCCGATTTGGACATCTTTTTTGCGTAAGGCATAGTCAAATGTTAATTTGCCCCCCCTGCCTCGAACTATTCCGCGAGTACGGTTGTGCTGAATCAGGGCTGCAACTTCAGATGCAGCATCGGTGGCTAGCAATATTCGCGAGGTGTTAGCGGAACACTTTATAGTTCGTCCCACAATGCCCTCGGTAACTACAACCGGCAATCCCTCTTGCAGGTTGTCGGTTGTCCCCTTGTCGATGGTGATAGTGCGAAACCAGTTAGAGGCATCCACAGCAATGACGCAGGCGGGAATTTCAGGGAATTGCTGGTTGGGTTTGAAGTTTAATAGCTTGCGTAAACGAATGTTTTCCTGGGCAATTTCATGCAGATCAAGTAGTTGGCGTTTGCTGTGGCGCAACTGTTCCTTGAGCTCGACGTTTTGTTGCTGCACCCCTATCAGGTTGATGTAATTATCCCATGATTCTGTTGCTGATCGTGATGCAGTATTTATACTGCGATAAAATGGGTTAGTAAGTTGCAGGATTCCTTGTTCAAACAGCGTAGTGTGTTGCTGTTGGCGCAAGCTGTTTGAATAGAGCAGCAGTGCGCCGACAACAAGGGAAATAAACAGTATGGTTGATTGGTGCTTTTTTAAGAAATCCAGCATGAACGACCAATGGGGCTAGTGGTTGTTTTTATGTTAACTGGCAATCGTTACGCGCCGTAGCAGATCAAGCTCATCAAGTACCGCTCCGGAGCCAAGCACAACGCAGGATAGTGGATCTTCGGCAATGACGACAGGCAGGCCGGTTTCCTGACGCAATAATTGATCAATGCCGTTGAGGTTGGCGCCGCCGCCAGCTAGGATGATACCGCGATCAACAATGTCGGCAGCCAACTCGGGTGGAGTACGTTCAAGGGCAACGCGTACCGCTTCAACGATGGCATTAACCGTTTC
>NBLX01000097.1 GCA_002084705.1 Desulfobacteraceae bacterium 4572_35.1 | reverse complement strand
TAATCTCCGTAGTGGGTTTTAGCGCTTATGATGAAAACGACAACGTGCTCGTCATCAATGGAATAAACGATGCGATCTTTGTAGCTCAGGTGTACCGAATAGTAGCCCTTTAGCTTGCCCGCCAATGGTTTGCCGCTGTATGGACACGGTGCAATTCTGGTGCGGATAATGTCCTTGGCTTTTTCGCGCAGCTTAGGTGTAAGCTTTTTATATCTTTGCAGGCTTGGCGTGAAAACAGGATTTCGTAGGTCACAGTGATTCGCCGAACACATCATCAAAAGAGACGGTATCGCCCCGTTCAACCTCCTGCTGTGCCTGTTCAAATCGCTCCTTAAATCCCGGTGCCGATAGCAGTTCCAGTGTCTCAATCAGGCTGGTGTATTCACTTTCGGCCATCAGGACTACATCACCTTTGCGATGGTGGATATGGTAGGTCGCGTGTTTTTCCGTTGCATCTTTAACGATTTCAAAAAAGTCCTTGCGCGCGGCTGTGGCAGTAAGTGATGGCATGACCACCTCCTTGTTGTTGGCGTACGTTCTTATGCACATGATATCCGCTGGGGTGCTAAAGCGCAATCGTCAATGCCACAGCCCCACATGGTGGCGGCGCGCCTGCCGTTCCAGTCGCAAAAACTCCCGTTTGTGCTTGAAATCAAAACGGCGGTAGACCATGGCGCGGCCCTCTTTCAGCAGCAGGCGGTTGAGCATGGTGCCGTTTGGCAACCATACATAGCCCAGCACGCGGCCATAATGATCGCGCTTGTCGCCGCCCACCTCCACGCGTACCCGTTGACCTTTATAGCGCCGGATAAATGTTTTCAAAGTGTCTCTGGCGCTGCGGCGCAGAACGCGGCGGTTTTTACAGCCCAGGCGAATAAATTTCCTGTCGCGACTATTCTCCTTTTTCTCCGGACAATCCACACCGATCAGGCGCACAATGCCAATATTTTTGACCTTGATAGTGTCACCGTCGTATATCCAGGTGATGGTACCGCTGGGTGCTGCCATAACTGGCCCAGCGGAAAGGATGATAGAGATGATGCACAGCAATAGCGGTCTGCATGAACAAAACATGACGTTTCCCTTCATTTGTAGTGGCATAAAAGGGTAGAACGATTGGCAGCGGTAATGCAACGAAAGAAATAGGCAGCCATTAAAAAACAAAAAGGCGTTTTGTTTTTCATCTTGACAGTGGAATTGTTGCCCGGTAAGGTGGCGCCCGTAAATTGGTCTTACCTATTGCGACAAGGCCGACATCTTTCCACTTGAAGGTTTTACTTTTTGTCTCTGTGTCAACGCGGAGATGGCTAACGTTGTAATTAAAATACGAAAAAGGATTTATTATGCCGACACTATTTTCCCTGCTGCCGATTGCATTGCTCATCGTTTTGATGACCAAAAAAAATAGTATGCCATCATTTAAAGCTTTGCCCTTGGTGGCGTTGCTTTTGTATCTGTTGAAACTGGCCTATTTTGGTTTCGATGCCAATCTGGTTAATGCCACGGTTTTCAGCGGGTTGTTGACAGCGTGGACACCAATTCTCATTGTATGGGGCGCAATCTTCATGTTTAAAACGATGGAGTATACCGGCGCCATGGATACCATTCGCTGCTGGCTTAACAGCATAACTACTAATAGAGTAGCGCAATTAATGATTATTGGTTGGAGTTTTGCTTTTTTGATTGAAGGTGCCAGTGGTTTTGGTACTCCGGCGGCTATTGCTGCCCCAATTCTGGTGGGGTTGGGTTTTCCGGCTGTGAGGGTGGCTATTTTATGTTTGATTATGAATAGTGTGCCGGTATCCTTTGGCGCGGTTGGTACGCCAACTTGGTTTGGCCTTGGTCAACTGGGTTTAAGTAGTGCCGAGCTGTCGGTAATAGGGATTGAAACGGCAGTGTTGCACGGCGCAGCGGCTATGGTAATTCCGGTGATTGCCTTGATTTTTGCCCTGTCGTTGGCAGAGGTGCGCAGGAATTTGCTGTTTATTTATTTGAGTATACTAAGTTGTGTTGTCCCCTATGTATTGCTGGCCAGGCTCAACTATGAATTCCCTTCTGTTGTCGGTGGTGCTATTGGTCTGACTTTGTCGGTGTTTTTTGCCCTGCGGGGTATTGGCTTGGAGCGGGACGACGATACTGGTAACCACCAAGGGGTAGCGGCATCTGCTTTGATAAAGGCAACGTTCCCATTGTGGGGTACTGTTGGACTTTTATTGGTTACCCGGATCAATCAGTTGGGTATCAAGCCATTGCTGGTAGCTACTGAGCCAAGTTGGGATTTGTCTCTGGGGTCTCTGGCCAACCTGCATATCAGTTCTTCGCTGGTGATCTCTCTTGCCAACCTGTTTGGAAGCTCTGTTAGCTGGAAATTCCAGTTGCTTTATGTTCCAGCGTTAATTCCATTTTTTGTTATCTCCATGGTGACGTTTATATTGTTTGCCAGTCCGTTTGCTTTGGTTGAAAAAACATTTTCGGAATCTGCTCGCCAGATGCAGAAACCGATCATAGCGTTGCTTGGTGCCTTGGTATTTGTAAAATTGTTGATGCTCGGTACCCCCGATAACAGCGCCAACACCATTTTGATCGGTAAGGCTCTGGCCGATACGTTTGGGCACCAATGGCAATTTTTTGCCTCTTATCTGGGTGCGTTAGGGGCGTTTTTTTCCGGTTCCAATACCGTATCCAATCTTACCTTTGGCGGAATTCAATTATCTATTGCGAAAGATTTAGGGTTGTCTCCCAGTACTATTCTGGCATACCAGAGTGTCGGTGGAGCCATGGGCAATATGACTTGTATTCACAATATTGTTGCGGTGTGTTCGGTGTTGGGTATCAGTGCTGAGGAAGGGTTTATTCTCAAACGCACTGTGGTACCCATGGTGCTGTATGGTGTTATTGTGGCAATTGTCGGTAATTTGTTTTTGGCTTGAGTTGGTTAGCTTCAATTGCAGGCAGTCGAGATTGTGCCGCGGCAATGGGCTGGTGGGCGAGATAAGTGTGGGGGGTGGTATGACCAAAGGATTACTGGAAAAATTGCAACGGCTTTTTGGTCGGGAAAATGTCTATTATGAACAGGAAGATATGCTGGTTTACGGGTATGATTCCACACCGGGAATCCAGGGGTACCCGGAAGTGGTGGTATTCCCTACCCGTCACGAACTGGTGCAGCAAGCGGTGATGATAGCTGCCGAGGAACAGATGCCTGTTATTCCCCGGGGTTCCGGTACTGGGCTGTCTGGCGGTTGTGTCGCCGTCAATGGCGGGATGGTGCTGGGTTTGAGCCGTCTCAATGCCATTCGGGAGATTGATGAGGAAAATCTTACCGTAACGTGTGATGCCGGTGTAGTTACCCTCGACCTGTATAACGCCGTGGCCGCCAGGGGATTGTTTTATCCCCCCGATCCAGGTTCACAGAAAATTTCTACTATCGGTGGGAATATTGCCGAAAATGCTGGTGGCTTGCGGGGACTTAAATATGGTGTTACCCGTGATTATGTCATGGGGCTTCAAGGGGTTCTCAGTGACGGACAGAATTTTGCAACCGGTGGCAAGGCAGTCAAGGATGTAGCCGGTTATTCATTGCGTGATCTGCTGGTGGGCAGTGAGGGAACATTAGGCATTATCACCTCGGCAACTCTGCAGTTGATCCCGCCGCCGCAGGATAAAAGAACTATGCTGGCCTACTTTCGCGATGTTGGCAGTGCTGCTGAAGCTGTGTCGGAGATTATTGCTGCCAAGGTGATTCCTGCCACATTGGAGATTATGGATAATACCACCATCAATTGCGTCGAGGATTTTTCCGCCATTGGTTTGCCGCGTGATATGGCTGCGTTGCTGTTGATTGAAGTGGACGGTCATCCTGCAGTAGTAGAGGAAGAAGCTGAAGCAGTGATGGCGATTTTGCGCAAATTGCGGGCCAGCGAGACCCATCAGGCTAAGGATGTGGTTCAGGCGGAACAGCTCACGGCTGCACGGCGCACGGCACTTTCAGCGCTGGCGCGTGTTTCTCCCACCACGGTATTGGAAGACGCTACTGTACCGCGTTCACGTCTGGCTAACACTTTTGCTGAAATTGAGCGCCTCAAGCAGCAATATTCTCTAGCAGTCGGGACTTTTGGTCATGCCGGCGACGGTAATTTGCATCCTACATGTCTGGCTGATGAAGGCGATTGCGAACAGATGTCTCGTGTTCATGCTTTTTTCGATGATCTGTACAATATGGTGCTGGATATCGGTGGCACGGTGTCTGGCGAACATGGGATAGGTCTGGCAAAACAGGATTATCTGCGGCGCCAGATCGGTGATGGCGGCATTAAAGTGATGAGACAGATCAAAGATAGTTTTGATCCTGTCGGGCGTCTTAATCCCGGTAAAATATTTGTTGAATAATGGCTGGTTTGTTACCACTGTCAGCAGGGTAGCCAGCCACTGCAATGGAAGAGATGAATAATGGATATTGAACAAAGTAAACAACCAGCGCCGCCGGGAAATTTTGTAACTGCTGATGCTCCAGGCTATGACTCTTTACTGCAATGTATGCGCTGCGGTTTCTGTTTGCCCAGTTGTCCCACTTTTCAGTTGACCGGGCGCGAACGCTCCAGTCCGCGCGGGCGGGTGGCCATGGCTAGAGCTATCGCTGAAAAAAAACTGGATTTGACTGCGGCCATGAAAGAAGAGGCGTTTTTTTGTCTCGATTGTCGCGCTTGTACCTCCGCCTGTCCTTCCGGAGTGCAGGCGGGCAGTATTATGGAACATTGCCGCAGTCAGGTGGCCAGGCAGGATGGAGTGTCGCTGAGTCCGGCACGCCAGCTGCGAGCTTTTGTGCTGGAAAAGATGTTGCCGTCGCCGGGTTTGATGAAGAATAGCTTAGTGGTGGCCCGTCTCTATCAACGGCTTGGTTTGCAGTGGCTGGTACGTCGCACCGGGGTGTTGAGCCTGGGGCCGCAGTGGTTGGGAAAAGCCGAACAGATGCTGCCCTGGCTGGAGAAGCCCTTAAGCGATGGGTTGGCGGAATTGACTCCAGCACGTGGGGAGAAGCGTGGCAGGGTTGGTTTTTTTCTCGGTTGTGTGATGAACCTTATGTTCGCTGAAGTATCGAGCCAGACTGTGCGGGTTTTGGCGCATCAGGGGTTTGACGTAGTTACTCCTGGCAAACAGAAATGTTGCGGAGCTCCCCATCTCAGTGAAGGTGATCCGATTACGGCACGTAAGCTGGCTGTTGCCAATATTGAGTTGTTTATGGCGCAGGATGTTGATTATATTATTACTGATTGCGCTGGTTGCGGTGCTGCCCTGAAAGATTACAAGAAGATGCTGGAGGGCTATTATGACGAGGCAACTTTGCATGCTTTTAGTGCTAAAATACGCGATGTAAGCGAGTTTTTGGCGGAACAGGGATTGCGTAGCGCCGATCTGATTCCCCAGCCTGTCAGCGTTACCTACCACGATCCCTGTCATCTGGCGCATGCACAACAGATAACAGCTGCACCGCGTATTCTTATCAAAGCTATTCCCGGTGTTGAGTTGCGTGAAATGAATGAGTCAGATTGGTGTTGCGGTTCTGCGGCTACGTTTGGTCTCAAATATGTGGATGCCAGCCACAAGATACTTAAGCGTAAACTTGCCAATATTGCAGCTACCAATGCCGATTTGCTTATTACCGCCAACCCTGGTTGTCAGCTTCAGTTGGCGTGGGGGTTGAAGAAGGCAGATATGCAGCAGCAACTGCTGCATATAATGCAGTTGCTGGGACAGGCGACGCCAGTGTAATTGGCCCGGAGCCGGTCGGACTCTACGGATCAAAGCGAAAATCGACTGGGCGAGAATATCCTGGCTACAGGCCGCTGCGGGCCAGCATCTGGGCCAGGTTTTTTTCGACTAATTGTAGGTGTTCCATCATGGCGTCTCGAGCACCCTGAGGATCGCGGGCGGCGATGGCGTTGACGATAGCCTGGTGTTGCTCCAGCAACAGTTTCGTATAACCTTCCCGGGAGTAAAACTCCGTCAACGCTAGCATAATACTGGTGTGAAACAGGGAATAAATGGTGTTGAGCATGTGCATCTGCAGGGTGTTGTGCGATGCTTTGGTGATGGTGACATGGAATTGTGCGTCGATTTCGGCGTCCCAGCCGTCGTCTGTTTGCTCAGCCATGGTGTGGCAGATCTCTTGTAATGCGGTGATCTCCTCTTCGGTGGCATTGTTGGCCGCCAGAAACGAAGACCATGATTCCAGCCCCATACGCACTTCTACCAGAGATTTTAACACTGGCGGTGATTTTTCTTCCACCAGTGTAGCCAGAGGGTCAGCCATGGCGGTATCGGTAAGGGAGCGAACGTAGGTGCCGCCGCCTTGACGCGCCTCGATAAAGCCCATCATTTCCAGGGCCATGAGAGCTTCACGCAGCGGTGGGCGGCTGACACCAAGGGTAGTGGCTAGCTCACGTTCAGCAGGGATGCGCTCGCCAGGAGCCAGT
>NBLX01000013.1 GCA_002084705.1 Desulfobacteraceae bacterium 4572_35.1 | reverse complement strand
GTAAGCAATTGACCATGGCTGACACGAATTGCACTTACGCTTTCGAGGACAACTGCCAGTACGCTGGCGATGATACAGATGATGAGCAACACATCAAACGTTTTACCGGCCGAAGTATCGGCCTCAAAGATCACCTCGTGCAGTTTATTGCGCCATGGTGCACGTTTATTTTTCTTTCGCTCTATGTTGTCGATGATACGCCGCACAATTACATCCGAGCCACTTTTTTCAGCTGAGTCGTGTTGTCCTCAGGACAAAACCACTCTTCGGTAACAAACTCGCTGGCACCTATCTTATTTAAATCGCGCTTCATATATTTGCCAACGGCCGAAACAGCCACCTCTCCGCTCGGCAACAACAATTCGCCGCTCCCTTCAAAAATCCTCCCCCTATCTTTAGTTATACGACCAACAGCCTGCAACTCAACATCCAGCGGCACCGGCTTATGGTAACGCAACTGTAGATCGATGGTTACTCCAAAGGTGTTCTGATCATAATAGGCCATGATAGCTCGACCAATCACCTCATCGAGCAACGCAGCAGAGATGCCGCCGTGGGCAATACCGGGATAGCTTTGGTGCTCATGGCGCGGGGTAAACACCGCAACAGTTTCCTTTTCATCAGTCTGGTAAAAACGCGTGTGCAAACCGAACTGATTTTCGGTTCCACATATAAAACAATGCTTTGAAATATTCTGGCAACGTTCAACGGTATATGACATATGGTGGACTTCCTCAAAAAATAATGACAAACTCGACAAAATGAATAACGACTAAATGACAACAATTTAACGCCATTCCCCAGATTGCGCAACAACTGAACCATTATCAATGACGACTGCCCCGACTATCCGATGATGCCAGCACGCAAAGCCAACAAAGTGGCGGTGCTTACAGCAACCCACAGCAAGGTACCCTGAACAAATGTTTTCAGTCCAACTTGGCGCAATAAAGTTCTATTCAAGCCACTGCCTATAAAAAACAAGCTGACAACCAGGGTCTGTCGGGCACCGGCAGCCAACTGATGCCATAATGGCTGCCAGGTTGGAACCACGGTGTGTAGTGCAGCCGCACCAATAAAAGCTAGAATAAACAGGGGAATTTTTGCCCGCTTATCCGAATGGAAAAACATCCCGATAACCATAGCCAGCGGCGCAATCCACATAGCTCTGGTCAATTTAACAGTCGTAGCAATCTCCAACGCTTGTTGCCCATAACTGGCTGCGGCACCTACAACACTACTAGTGTCATGAATTGCCATCCCCGCCCACACCCCGAACTGATGCTGCGCCATATTCAGATGATGACCAATAGCTGGGAACAACAGCAAAGCGACAGCATTTAAGGTGAATACTGTTGCCAAAGCCACGGCTGCTTGTTCATGACGGGCACGAATTACCGGGGTTATTGCCGCGATAGCGCTACCGCCACAAATCGCGGTACCACAGGCAACCAACATGCTGGTATTAGTTTCTATCTTTAATAGTTTCCCCAACATCAAGCCTAAGCTCAGAGTAAAGATAATGCCGGTCAGAGTGGTGACAAATGAGGCGCTGCCCACCCGCCACACTTCAGCTATGGGGACACCAAACCCCATACCAACCACTGAAAACTGCAACAAGTTTCTGCTTATGGTGGCGGTGTGCTTAGGCCATGGATTGACAAAAGTCAAACCGTAAACGATCCCCAGGCACAGTGCCAACGCCGGTGATGTCCACGGCAACAACGTGATTAATACCACTCCCACATAGACATATTTCGCCATTTTTTTCATATCTGCCATTCTCTCCATTATCCTGTATTTTAGCCTGTGTTTGCTCTGCATCGTTATTTATGCTTTACAAGCTAACAGGCAATGCCTATAAATAAAAATAGATAATTTTGCCTATTATAATCAATATTTTTGATATAATGGGCGACTATGACATAGCGCCACTGTTCTTTGGCTTGGCTGCTGTGCATACAAATTATGGGAGGGAAAAATTATGACGATCAGCCTACGCAAGCTGCAAGTCTTTATCCGTATTGCGGCCACAGGTCAGGTCACCCGCGCCGCCAAGGAGTTACGTCTGAGCCAATCGGCGGTCAGCATGGCTCTGGCAAGCCTAGAGAATGAGCATGGGGGACCACTATTTCAACGCATAGGACGCCGTCTCATTCTCAACGACAGAGGGCGAATGCTGCGCCCCTACGCCGAGCAGATTCTGCACCAGGTGGACAACTTGAGCTCCATGCTCGACGACTCGCAGGAACAGCCATGCGGCAATCTTCACATCGGCGCCAGTACCACCATCGGCAATTACCTGTTGCCCGAGTTGATAGCCAAATTCACACAGCGCTACCATCTAGCAAAGGTACAACTTCAGATAGCCAATTCGGAGCAAATTGCCCAAGCTGTTCGTAATGGCGACCTTGATCTGGGACTAATTGAGGGGCCATGTCATCTAGATGAATTGAATTGTATTAAATGGCGTGATGACGAGTTGGTGGTGATAACCGCCCCTGAACACGAATGGAACAAGCAAAAACAAGTGGAACGTCAACAACTATTCCACGGTAACTGGATTGTACGTGAAGTTGGATCAGGAACTAGGGAAGTTATCGAAAAAGCTCTAGGCTGCAACCTAAACAGCATACAGTCAACCTTGGAGCTAGGGCACACCGAGGCAATTAAAAGGGGGGTGGAGGCTGGCCTCGGGGTCAGTTGTCTGTCACGACTGGCGGTGCAACACGAACTCGACCAGAAACGCCTGACCGCCATCGCAACCCCTCTATGCTTGAAACGGCAGCTGAGTCTGTTGTTACGCAGCGACTGCTATCAAACCAAATTAGTACGTGCCGCCATCGAGATACTTAAGCCAACAGCCCCCATCTGCACTGCTATCACGCCAACTGACTGCGCACCCATCCGGTGATCTGCTCTTTTGTCAACGCTCCAGACTGACGCGCCCGTTCCTTACCACCGACAAACAAGATCATCGTGGGGATTGAGCGAATCTGGTAATTTGCCGCCAACTGCTGCTCCTGCTCGGTATCAACTTTAGCCAACACCACCCGCGGTTCCAACTCAGCGGCGGCAGCGGCAAAGTTTGGCGCCATGCTTTTACACGGCCCGCACCACGGCGCCCAGAAATCCACCAACAGAGGGAGATCACTTTTTTGCAACTGGCGCATAAAACTACCGGCATTCAGCACCAAAGGCACACCGGTAAACAACCCTTTGTGGCAGCGACCACAATTAGGCCGTGCGCTCAGGCGCGCTGCGGGAATACGGTTAATTGCCCCACAGTGAGGGCACACCAGATGACTTAAATCATTCATTTTTATTCCTCCCAAAGTTGTTTTGTTTTGTCTCACAGTTATCATATAATCATTGTTCGTGCTATAATCAACGACCCGACTTAAACTTGTTACGCTTTACGTTAACTATATATAACTATTCATCTTCGGCATAATGAGCACGTAATCCCCACATCAAGGGGCACATAAAACTATCCACATAGGGATCACGTGCCCAACTGGAACGGATGCTGAATATTTACGATTATAACAGGTAACCTGTCTATGCACACAACCACAGCACCACCACTAATTATCACCATGGGCGATCCAGCAGGGATCGGCCCGGAGATCATCATAAAAGCTGTTATCAGCGGCAAACTCGACAAAGTACTACTACGCCTAGTTGTAGCGGGTGATGTTGCAATTATGCAGCGCGCCGCCGCCCTGTTCAGTGACAATATTACCATGGAAGATAACGGCACAGAAGTGTGTTTACGGATAGATCAAAGGAGACTACGGATCAATCCCATGTCGCAGTTACAGCCGGAGCAGATCCCTTTTGGTCAGATTCAAAATGTGTGCGGCAAGGCGATGCTCGATTATATTGAGTGGGCCTGCGCTCAGTGCCGCAACGGTCAGGCAGCAGCAATGATCACTGCCCCCATCCATAAAGAAGCGATTCACGCGGCAGGATGTGAATTCCCCGGTCATACCGAACTGCTCGCCAAGCGCTGCGGCGTTGAAAAAGTGGTCATGATGCTCGGTGGCTCGCGCCTAAAAGTATGTTTGGTCACTACTCACATGGCGCTGCGCGATGTACCAGATGCCGTAACTGCACAGGAGTTGGATGCCACCTTGCGGGTTACCAACGCTGCCTTTCGCAGCTACTTTACTGGACATAATCCTAAAATTGCCGTGTTGGCGTTAAATCCCCATGCCGGTGAGGGGGGGATGTTTGGCGACGAGGAACAACGTGTAATTGCACCGGCAATTGCCCGGGCTCTGGCTGCAGGGATGAACGTCAGCGGTCCCCACAGTGCCGACACCCTGTTCCACTTTGCTGCCCAAGGACAATATGATGCCGTAGTTTGTATGTATCACGATCAGGGTCTGATTCCGCTAAAACTGCTTCATTTTGACGATGGAGTTAATGTCACCCTCGGTCTACCCATCATCCGCACATCTGTCGACCACGGTACCGCCTACGATGTCGCCGGCACCGGCAACGCTAGCTGCGCCAGTCTGATTGCGGCAGTGGAGATGGCTGAAGAGATGGCTCAAAAGAGGGCTATCGGGAAAGAAAAAAACGATGATCGATAAAATTATCGTCAAAGGTGCCCGTGAGCACAATCTGAAAAACATCGATGTGGAGATCCCGCGCGATAAGTTGGTGGTGATAACCGGAGTCTCCGGCTCGGGCAAGTCCACCCTCGCCTTTGACACCATATATGCCGAAGGTCAGCGCCGCTATGTCGAGAGCCTGTCAGCTTATGCACGCCAGTTTTTAGATCAGATGGAAAAACCCGATGTTGACAGCATTGATGGGCTATCACCTGCGATCTCCATAGAGCAAAAAACCACCTCGAAGAATCCACGTTCCACCGTTGGTACCGTAACTGAAATTTACGATTATCTGCGCCTGTTATATGCCCGAATCGGCAAGGTATACTGCCATCACTGTGGCAAAGAGATTGCCGCCCAAACTGTTCAACAGATTGTCGATCAGGTAACAAAGCTGCCCGAAAGAACCAAACTGCTCATTCTGGCACCTTTGGTAAGGGGTCGCAAAGGGGAATACCGCAAAGAGTTGCTGCAACTTCAAGCCGATGGCTACGTGCGCGTACGTATCGACGGCGAGCTGTTTGAATTGGCGCAAACCCCACAGCTGAACAAAAACAAGAAACATACTATAGAAGTGGTGGTAGATCGTCTGGTGGTAAAAGAGGGGATTGAGGGGAGGCTAGCCGATTCGCTGGAAAATGCCTTACGTTTGGGCGATGGTCTGGTACTGGTCCAGGAACTGGGAGGCGACTGTCATCAGTTCTCCGAAAAACACGCCTGTATCGACTGCGGCATCTCCTACACCGAGGTGGAACCGCGCATGTTCTCCTTTAACAACCCCCACGGTGCCTGTCCCGATTGTTCCGGACTGGGAACCCGCAACTATTTTGATCCTGAGCAAGTGGTTCCCCATCAGGATTTGACCCTGCGCGAAGGCGCGATTGTACCGTGGGTAACGCGCAAAGGGTTCTACTATCAGCAACTGCTTGAATCGCTGGCAAAGCACTATCACTTTGACCTGAATGTCCCCTATCGTACCCTGCCCGATCACATCAAACAGATCCTCATGTACGGCTCCGGCACCGAAGAGGTACGTTTTTTCTACGATCAGGGTGAGCGTCGCCACTATTACAACAAAGTCTTTGAAGGGGTCATCCCAAACCTGGAGCGCCGTTACCACAACAGTGACAGCGATACAATGCGGGAAAAGCTGGAACAATTTATGGATATCATGCCTTGTCCAAGCTGTAATGGTGCCCGTTTGCGTCCAGAATCGTTGCACGTTAAAATTGATCAACGCAGCATCTATGAACTATGCGAGTTATCGATAGGGGAAGCTCTAACTTTCTTCAACCAGTTACAATTAAGCACCAAGGATGCCGCCATTGGCGAGCGGGTACTGAAGGAGATAAACGAGCGCCTCGGTTTCCTTGTTCAGGTCGGCTTGGACTACCTCACCCTAAACCGTGCGGCAGGAACTCTGTCTGGTGGTGAGGGGCAACGCATTCGCCTAGCCACCCAAATCGGCTCTTCGCTGATGGGGGTGTTATATATCCTCGATGAACCCTCCATCGGTCTGCATCAGCGTGATAACCGCCGCCTGCTGGACACCCTGTGTCATCTACGCGATCTGGGCAACACCGTGGTGGTGGTCGAACACGACGATGAAACCATCATGGCTGCAGACTACGTGCTAGACATGGGGCCTGCGGCCGGAGTTCACGGCGGCGAGGTGGTCGCTCAGGGGACACCACAACAGATTCTGGATAATCCACAATCGCTCACCGGTCGTTACATCAATGGAGAGTTGGAGATCCCTCTACCAAAAAGCAGACGCACCAGCGAGCGCTGGCTGGAAATTCATGGTGCCTGCTCCAACAATCTGCACAACGTCGACGTCAGCTTCCCTCTCGGAGTGATGACCTGCGTAACCGGTGTTTCCGGTTCCGGCAAATCGACACTGGTGATCGACACACTGTATCGCAGTTTGGCGCAGCAACTGAATCACAGCCGCGAAAAAGCGGGCAAGCTGCAGCGGATAACCGGCATAGAATATCTCGATAAGGTGGTGGATATCGACCAATCCCCCATCGGACGCACCCCGCGCTCCAACCCGGCCACCTACACCGGAGTGTTCAGCGACATCCGTGAGCTGTTTGCCAAGTTGCCGGAAGCGAAAATACGCGGGTATAAACCGGGGAGGTTCTCTTTCAATGTCAAAGGTGGTCGTTGCGAGGCTTGCAGTGGCGATGGCTTGCTAAAAATCGAGATGCATTTCCTCCCCGATGTCTATGTCCAGTGCGAGGTTTGTGCGGGCTCGCGCTATAATCGTGAGACCCTGCAGGTACACTACAAGGGGAAGAGCATCGCCGACGTTCTCGATATGACGGTAAATCAGGCGAGCAAGTTTTTGGAAAACATCCCACGTATCCACACCAAACTGCAAACGGTACGCGATGTCGGGCTGGGATATATCAAGCTGGGGCAGAGTGCCACCACCTTATCAGGTGGCGAAGCGCAACGGGTCAAGCTGGCCAAGGAGTTGGGCAAGCGGGCAACGGGGCGCACCATCTACATTCTTGATGAACCCACCACCGGTCTCCATTTTGACGACATACGCAAGCTGATGGAGGTGCTGCACCGATTGGTTGACAGCGGCAACAGTGTGATAATAATTGAGCACAATCTCGATGTGATTAAAACCGCCGATTACGTAATTGATCTCGGTCCCGAGGGGGGAAGTGGCGGCGGCACCATAGTTGCCACCGGCACTCCAGAGCAGATCGCCCTGAACAGTATCTCCCATACCGGACGCTATCTGCGTGGCTATCTTGACCTTTAATTTCAAATAGTTACGTAAACCCTATCTTAAGTTTAACGTAATTATTCAACATGTGGTACTAATGGTTACATTTCCAATTCATACGGCCAGGCGACAATACCGCCCTCTATGTAGCGTACATTGGTAAAACCGGCCTGCTGGAGCACAATCTGAGCCTCAAACCCACGCATACTAAGTTTACAGAACGGTGCAACCAGTCGATCTCTTGGCACTTCATCCAAGCGATTACGCAGCGCCCCCAAAGGGATAAGGGTAGCACCAGAGATACGCACTTCATCAAACTCGGCAGGTGAGCGCACATCGAGCAAAAAGATATCCTCCCCCTGCTCCAAACGTTGACACACTTCAGCGGGGCTCATACTATCTACCAACCCATCCATCTTGTTGCGTAATGCGTTCGCGCACTGCAAAATTGCATCCATTGCTGTCGCAAACGGTGGCGCATAACTTAGATCGAATTGAGCCAACTGATCCACAGTTGCTCCCATACTCAGAGCGCTTACTATTACATCTATCCGCTTATCAACCACACCGGGACCCACAATTTGAGCGCCGAGCAATTTTCTCGTCTTCCGATCGGCAACCAACTTAATCACTATCGGTTTACTCCCAGGATAGAGATGGGCAATATCAGGGGCAGAGGTTCTAATACTGACGGCATCGTAACCATTGAGCAAGGCGTCCTCAGCGCTGAGCCCGGTACGAGCCACGCTGATATCAAAGACCTTGACCGCCATAGAACCCAAGATACCGGGGAAACGTTCCGGCTGGCCACTTATATTATTGGCAGCAACACGACCGTGTTTGTTAGCCGTGGAACCAAGAGGAACATAAACTTTACGACCACTGATTATATCGTTGGATTCAACGCAATCACCCACAGCATATATACAGGGATCTGAGGTTTGCATCTGTTCGTTTACGGCAATAGCTCCTGTTACCCCTAGATCAATATCGGCATCTTGAGCCAAATCGACAACCGGGCGCACCCCGATGGCGATCAAAACCAAATCGGCACTGTAACTGCCATGTTCTGTTACCACCCTCTCCACCTTACCTGAACCCTCAATACGTTGTAACGATTCCGACAAACGCATATCTACACCATGCTTACGCATTTCTCGATGCACTAGAGATGCAATGCCAAAATCGAGAGCGGTAGCCATTATCTGATCTTTCATCTCCAGCAGGGTAACCTTGATGCCACGATGAATTAGTGCCTCGGCAACTTCAAGACCGATCAGACCACCACCGACAATAACCGCTGACTTGGCTGTTTTGGCCATAGTATCAATCTGCTGCGCCTGCTTCATGGTTTTTAGCGCCACTACCCCGTTCAACTCTATACCGGGGAGCTTGGGCACAATCGGGGTATTACCCGTAGCCAGCACCAGAATGTCGTAGGGCAAATCCTGTTGTTCACCACTATCGAGATTCCGTACCCTTATAGTTTTCTGGTCACGATTGATTGCCGTAGCCTCGGTACGTGTCAAAGTATCGAACCCTTTGGCATTTTTAAAAAAAATCTCATCACGTAATACCCCGACAGGAGTCCTGCGTACTTCGTCTAAATTCTCGAAAAGACCTTCAATATAGTATGGCAGCGGACAGGCTCCATAGGAGATATCACTAGTACGGTCAATAGCAGTAATACTTACGTCAGCATCAAGGCGACGCAAACGACACGCGGTCTTCATCCCCGCAGCCACACCACCAATAATTACAATTTTTCGTGACTCCATAATTTAATAATCTCCCAAACAACAACGGTATAAAACGCAACTATTCCACAGTAATTGTATACACTATACTGAATAAGCCTAAAATTCCATCGTATTATGGAGATAATTCAAATCTATCTGGCATGTCGAGCACTTACAAAATAGGGTAGTTACTAAAATCAAAACATTTGTTAATATTATTCAAAAGTGCAGTTAAAAATAAAATGGACAAAATGATGGCTGAATTAGAGATAATAATAATAAGTGTTGCCTATCTTATTTCAACAGTTGCGGCGCTACATGTTCTGTTGAACAAGCGGGATCCTCGCGCGGCACTACTATGGATTGTAGTATGTTTCTGGTTGCCGGTGATCGGGGTACTATTGTACATGCTCCTTGGCATGAACCGCATTCGCACCCGCGCACAAAGCTGGCAGGATCGAGGGCAAGGGATGCATCCGGTGTCAGATGGCAACGGGGAACAACACGAAGAATCAGCACCACTCATCCCGCCATACGCTACTCAAAACTATCAACTACTACGCCAACTGTCCGACCGCGTAACCCGTCGCCCACTCCTCGCAGGTAACCGCGTTCAACCATTGCACAATGGCGATCAGGCCTACCCTGCCATGTTGGAAGCCATTGCCAACGCACAGCACTGCATAGCTTTATCAACCTACATATTTGACACTCACACGACAGGAAAAAAATTTATCACAGCCCTAAATGATGCAGCACAACGGGGGGTTAAGGTCAAGGTTCTGGTAGATGGATTGGGGAAGTTATATTCCTGGCCAAGAGTGGACAAGTTGTTTGTTAACTCCAAGGTTCAGATTGCCTATTTTTTGCCGGCAACCTGGCAACGACGCGGAATCCATTTTAATCTCCGCAATCACCGCAAACTTCTTGTTCTTGATGGTGAAACGGCTTTTACCGGCGGCATGAACATCAGCTATCGTCATCTGCTACAGAAAACTGACGACACTGCCACATCTTTATGGAACCGAAACAGAACCATAGATATCCATTTCAAGGTAGAAGGCCCGGTGGTCGGTCAGATGCAGGAAACATTTCGCGAAGACTGGCATTTTGCTACCGGTGAAACTTTCAGCGGTCGCAACTATCCAGCTAAGTGCAGCGATGGGAATTGTTTATGTAGGGGGATAAGCGCTGGACCAAACGAAAAATACGAAAAACTTGTCTGGCTTGTCATTGGCGCACTAAATTGCGCCCGCAAGCAGGTGCTGATCATGACTCCGTACTTTATCCCCGACCGGATGCTGGTTTCCGCTCTAATTTCCGCACAACTACGCGGAGTAAGTGTGGAGATAATGCTGCCACAAAAAAACAATCTTCCCTATGTTCAATGGGCCAGCCGAGGAACACTGCATGAATTGTTAGAATATGGGATAAAGGTTTATTGTCAGCCACCGCCATTTGTTCACAGCAAACTATTACTGATGGATGACAGCTATGCCCTCATAGGTTCAGCCAATGTTGACCCACGCAGCCAAAGGCTGAATTTCGAGTTCGTCCTTGAACTATATGATATCCAGGTGAACAATCAATTAAGGGAACACTTCACTAGCATGCGCCTGCAGTCAAATTTAGTAACAGTCGAGCAGATCAATCAACGCAACCTGACTGTTAAACTGCGTGACAATTTCTTCCGCCTGTTTTCCCCATTTCTGTAATTTTTCAGATTTTGCAGTAGATTCTTGCCAAGCCCGACAGTTTCCTGACCTACTCTTCTTCTTGCGACTTTTTTTCTACTGGTTTCTTCCGCACCGGAAGATCACATTTATTTGGTCCTCAGCCCAAACCGATTTTTGGCAAAATCCAACGATTCAACACAAACCAAATAGCAACAATAGCCAACAATGGCCAAATAGATTCCATAATGCAACTCCGTCAATTCACAATTGAAATATTAAAACAACAGTACCGGACACTTAGCTCCATGTAGCACATAATTTGAAACAGAGCCAAACAACACATCACGTATTTCGCCGCCATTTCCATGGCGTCCGATCACCACTAATGAAAATTGTTCATCATTGGCTATTGAACAGATAACTTCACGTGGGAAACCGAGTTCAAGACGCGGAATAACAGTTAATCCATTTTTTTGCAGACGTTGCGTTTGTGCAGTTAAAAACTTTTCCCCGGTACGTGTTGCATAGTCACGCACCATATCGATCTGGAAATCGGGTATCATCCGATAATCCATCTTTTTTATATTGACAACATGTAACAGCGTCAACGGCATCTGAAACTGATCTTTATGCTCAATAATAGCATCCAGTGTCGCCGTACTGGTAACACCATCGCATATAGGGACAAGAACGGTGACAGCCATAGTGAGCCTCCTGATAATTAGCTGAGATAGTAGCTAACCGCCGTAACCATAAAACAGGCGTGGCAGCAACAACACCGGATCGGGCCAAAAAGTCAACAACAGCAAAATCGCGATCTGAATCAGCAAAAACGGTAGTACCGAGCGAGCAACAAACAACATACTGCGATTTGCCACAGCGCCTGAGATAAACAAACTGACACCTAAAGGTGGAGTACAATAACCTATACCCAGATTCAGGGTCATAATCAACCCGAAATGCAGCGTATCGATATCAAACTGTGCCAGCAAAGGGAGAAAAATAGGGGTTAGAATTATTGTGGCTGAAATAATATCCATGAACATTCCAACAAACAACAGCAGCACATTTACCACCAGTAAAAATGACCATGGCGAGCTGAAATTGCTGACCACCGCGCTGGCAATCTGTTCAGGAATTTGTTCAAAGGTTAAATATTCACCAAACACCGATGCCCCGGCCACTATAATCAAAAGGCTGGCTGAAGTTATCGCAGAGGATACTATAACCTTTTTAATATCAAACAGTTTCATGTCACGATGAATACATAGTTCAACAACAAAGGCATACATACAGGCAACAATGGCAGCCTCATTTGCAGTAAACACCCCGGAATAAATCCCGCCAAAAATAATAACCGGCAACAGCAACGCCCATATGCTCTCACGCAGTACTGCAATGGCTTCACTAAGTTTCGGTCGCGGACGCCGTTCCATCCCTTTTTTACGGCAAAAATACCAAGCATATAATGACATCAGCACCATTATTAAAAAACCGGGGATAAAACCGGTAAGAAACAGCGCCTCAAGGGAATCGGTAGTTATCATGGCGTACAGAATCATGGCAATGGACGGTGGAATGATAACCCCCAGAATCGGTGCCGTAGTCATCACCCCGACACTAAACTCCTCGTCGTAACCGTGATCTATCAGTGCAGGGATCATGAAACCACCAATAGCCACCACCGTAGCCACCGTAGAACCTGATATGGCACCGAAAAAACCACAAGCCAAGATTCCAGCCATTGCCAACCCTCCAGGCAGAAATCCAACCAGCACATCTGCGGTTTTGATTAATTTTTGAACAATGCTGCCGGTGGTCATTATGTTGCCACACAGCACAAAGAACAACACCACAATGAGAGCAAACTTATCCATACTGCGATAAAGTATTTCAATGGCAATTTTTGGATCAATACCAACCAGAAAGGTCAAGCCAGCCAGCCCGGTAAAAAACAAGGCGATAAATACCGGAACCGTTGTCGCCATCGAGCCAAGCAACAGCGCTAAAATAAGTAAATGAGTATTATCCATGGGTTCAATCAATCATTATCAGTTGTAGCAGGGAAAAACAGATCTTCGGTCAGCAACATCAGCGTGCGGATAAACATCATCGCACCCACCAAGGGCAGGATGATATAAAAATACCATTCAGGTATCTGCAAAGTTGCTGTAGTAGCATACTCATCTGCATACACATCCAGAAACATGCCCCAGCCCAGCCAGGTCAGCAAACCGGCAAAAAACATCGTTGCCAAATGGTTAATCACGTTAAAGAACTTGCGCGTAACGGGGATAATCTGAGGTAAGGCATCAATACGAATAAGTGAGCGCTGACGAATGGCGGCGCTGCACCCTACATAAGTGCATATAAAAATAGTTTTACGCACCACCTCATCGGACCAATACAAGCTGATACTGGTGGTCTTACGCAAAATAATGTTGGTTAAACCTGAAAGCAGGGCAACGCAGACAACAACAACCAATGTCCAATCTTCCACAAAAGAGAAGGTCTTATCGATGCGCCGAAATAATTTTTTCACCATAACGATCTCGCGGGATAGGGTAACAAAGACTTCAGTATCAACTTGGGCAATAAACGGAATAAATTACGCAAAAAGGCCGGAGAAAAACCTCCGACCTTGATATTCAGTTCTGCTGCAACATACGGATGGGACTACTGTTCACCCAACGTTTGCCGAACTTTTTTCAGATAGTCAGCTCCAATCTTTCCTTGCCACCTTTTATACACTGGAGCAGCCAAATCGACAAGTTTTTGCTTCTGTTCTACACTCAGTTGGTAAAAAGTAACCCCCACCGCTTTTGCAGCATCAATTTGTTGCTGTTGCTGTATACGGGTACGTTTACGAGCTTCTGCGCTCTCATCGGCAATAATTTTTAACAACGTAACACGTAAATCCTGAGGTAATTTTTTCAACCAACGCTCGTTAATCATATGAATAAATAGCCCCTGAGCGTAGTTAACCTCGGTAAAGTATTTAGCAATTTCGAATTTTTTGGTTATGTTACACACAATGGGGCTGTGATCAAGACCAGTAATGACACCAGTCTGCAACGCCTGTGGTACGTCTGGCCACGGCAGCGCAGTAAATTTTAAACCCCAAGCTTTATAAATATCGGCATTTACGGGAGCCTGAGCAATACGAAAATTAACCTTGGCAGCCTGGTCTAAATTTGCAACGGGCGTTGTTGTCGCCCAGCCATAAGTTCCATAACCGGTGATATCAACCACCCGCACCTTGGCTGAAGCTAGAGCACACTCGCTAAATGGCTTAAACAGTGCCGGCGTATTGCGAAATTTATCCAACTTATCAAAACTATCGACAACATAGGGCAGATTAACTACCCCGAGCATCGGTGCCAGATTAGCTGCCGCCACCGAGGAACACATCATCCCTTGAATTGCCCCCATCTTCAATTTACGCAGCACATCTTTTTCCCCACCAAGTTGCGACAGCGGACGAAAGTCGACATACAAGCGACCCTTAGTCTCTTGCCATACCCGGTCACGAATACGCAAACCGACACCAACCCCCTCAATTGCGGGATGGGACACATTGGAAAGCAGATAAGTATATTCCGCGCCGGAATAGTCAAAGGCAGGACTCCACTTAGCCGCCGTTTTTTTTCCAGCTGCCGTTGCTGCTGTTGCGCAGCCAAGGCAGATTAATAAACACATCAATAATAACCGTTTCACCATGACAGTTTTCCTTTCTAAGCCGAAACAGTGCCGACTCATATCTAAAATTAGTGTAATTATTCAGCGTATCGAGTTGAATATTTGCGAATTTGTTTTCTTGTTTCTATAACAGGATAGAAAGCATTTAGAAAGAGAAAGGTATTGATTTATCGCCCCTTTTGCCTACAGCATGCGCTTTTTTGCCGAGGTCAAAAAACTGTTCAAGGGGGCGGATATAAAAAACCCCCTGTTCTTAACATGTGCCAAGATCAAGGGGCTTTATTTATGCAATCCTACTACTTTGAGTTTGGAGAATATTATTTTAACGTTTCCTGAACCAGCTTCAGATAATCACCGCCAATTTTCTTACCCCATTTTTCGTAAACAGGCTGAGCCATTTCTTTCAATTGTGCTCTATCTGCATCATTCAACTCAAAAAATTCAACGCCAGCCGCCTGCGCTTCTTTAATTTGCCGCTGCTGTTGCTGATCTGTTTCCTGACGAGCAATAGCGCTCTCTTCGCGCACAGTATCGAGAAAAATAGTGCGCAGATCTTCCGGCAACTTATCCAACCAGCGTTTATTTACCATATGAATGTACAAGCCTTGGGAATAGTGCAGGTCGGTAAAATAGCGAGCTACCTCAAATTTTTTGGTTATACCGCACACAATGGGGGTGTGATCCAAACCATCAATTACCCCAGTTTGCAATGCTTGAGCCACATCAGGCCATGGCATAACCGTAAACTTCAACCCCCAGGCTTTGTAGATATTAGTATTTACCGGGGCCTGAGCGATGCGAAAGTTTACCCCGTAGGCTTCGGTCAAAGAGCGTACCGGTCTGGTGGTCGCCCAACCGTAGCTGCCATAGCCGGTAAAATCAATCACCTCAATATGCTGCTTACGTGCTGCCTTGCTAAACGGACCAAACAGTGCCGGAGTATTGCGAAATTTCTCTAGCTTTGCACTGGAATCTATAATAAACGGCAAGCTGACAATGCCAAGGCGCGGGGCAACATTTGCCGCCATAACTGACGAACATAGCATCCCCTGAATCGCACCCATTTTCAACTTAGTGACCACATCCTTTTCACCACCTAATTGTGCAAGAGGACGAAAGTCAACATACAGCCGACCACCGGAGCGCTGCCAAACTTTGTCTCTGATTCGATAACCAACACCAATGCCAGCTATAGCCGGATGATCAATATTAGATAATATATAGTGATACTGCGCAGTTTTAGGATTAAACTTAGGTTTCCATTGCTCCAGAATACTTAAATCACGTGAATAACCGGTAGCAGTTAAGGCAAAAACCGTAACAACTGCTATCAACACAACCTTACCCAATTTCATAGTTCGTCCTCCTCCAGGATTTTCCATTTTAACTGCCAAGGTGATAATCATATAACAAAACAGCTGTTTTTCCTATGTACAACTAACCAGTGTTTAGTAAAGTGTAGTTTATGATTATCTCCTCACCTTTAAACTTGTATAACTGGCAAAACAATTGCATAGGTAGATAGCAGATTTCAAAAAACGAAAAGCATTAACAATCAATGGGCGCAATTTTTAGAATATTTTATTCATCAGTTATAAAGCGGGGACAAAAATGACCAATTCAACTAATCAGAATGCTCAAGGAATATTACTGGAAGCTGGCACCAACGAATTTGAAATTTTAGAATATTATCTACATGGTCAATCTTTTGGTATTAACGTCCACAAACTACGGGAAATTGTCCCTTTCAATAAAGAGGGGCTAACGCATCTGCCCGATTGTCACCCTTCACTACTAGGTACCGTATTACTCCGAGGCGACACCATCCCCCTCATCAATCTGGCTGAGCACGTAGGCAAAGATGTCGTATCTATTGAAGACAGCAAGCGTGGTGGTGATGGCATTCAAACTAAGCACGTTGTTCTTGTTTGTGAATTCAACGATGAAGTGATCGCATTTCTGGTTCATGGCGTCGATCAGATTCATCGTTTATCATGGTCTCAGGTTAAACCTATGGATCAGTTCTTCGATGCTTACCACCCCCGTTTTACCGGCTCGGTTACTATTGCCGATCGCGATATTCTCATTGTAGATATGGAACATATAGCCTATGAAATTTTTGGCAGTGGTCAGCACTATGAAGACAACGGAGAAACCGATCTTAGTGATAATCGCAAACATGACCGAGGCGATGTCAAGCTATTTTTCGCTGAGGACTCTGCCATTATACGTCAGGGGATAATGCGCGTACTTCAGCAGGCTGGATACACTAAGGCTCAGTGTTTTAGTGATGGACTGTTGTGTTGGAATGGGATATTGCAGGCACAAAAAGATGGTGAATTACCACTGCTAATTGTTTCGGATATTGAGATGCCCGAACTGGATGGTCTGGCATTATGCCGACGCATAAAAGAAAATGCTGAACTCAAAAAAATTAAGGTGGTTATGTACTCCAGCCTGATAAACGAGAACACTTCGCACAAATGTGAAGAGGTTGGAGCAGATGGCTATACCAGCAAACCAGACGTTGGCAAAGTTGTTGCGCTAGTAGATAAACACTGCATAACCAGCTAAACCTTCTACATTACGTCTTTGTTACAACAATTGCCCCGCCCAGTCAGCATATAAGTTAACCGAGGTGGGGCTTTTTATTGCCTTCACCTCAATTTATATTACTAATTTAGTATATATGGATTCTATCGCGCAAATATGATATATCTCCACTTGACACATGCTACGCCCCCTTTTACTTTGAGTTTTTTCCGCTAAAAAAAAATAGATCTTGGAGAGACAACATGAAACTAGCTTTAACAAATTTCAGCATGAAGCATCCACGAAGCATAATTATTGCTATTTTAGCTATATCCCTATGCTTTTTGCTTCAGTTTCCCAATGTGAAATTTGATAACGATCCAGAGAATATGCTCTCGGCTGATGAACCAGTACGCATATTTCATCATGAAATAAAACAAAAATACGCCCTTTACGACTTTGTTATTGTCGGCATTGTCAATGAACAAAATCCCAACGGCATCTTTAACGTGGAAACACTAAATCGCCTAGATCAACTCACTCAACAACTCACCCATCTACAACAGGATGAAGCAGGAAAACCCATCGTGGTACTGCCTGCTTCACTGGAAAAACCAGCTTCCACGACAACCCTCGACCTTACCCCGCACAGCAAGTGGAAATACTGGCTCGGTCGAGCATTTAATCACGATCCAAACCGACTGTTTGACACAGAGGGGCGCAGCGCAATTTTAGCCCACGAACTGATCTCCCCCAGTGTAGTTGACAACATCAAGCAATCGGCACTAGGTTCATTGAAAATAGAATATCTAATGGAACACCCACCACGTACGGCAACTGAAGCACGCCAAATTCGTGACGATGCCATGAACAATCCACTATATAAAGGCACCTTGGTATCAGAAGACGAAAAGGCGGTATGTTTATATATCCCGATAAAGGATAAAACCTACAGCTACAATGTCGCCAATCTAGTCGACCATCTCACCAGAAACTGGCCAACGCAAGATCAGGTTTTCATAACCGGCTTACCGGTAGCTGAAGATACTTTTGGGATAGAAATGTTGTTGCAAATGGCGATATCAGCACCACTTGCTGGTCTGGCAATATTCATCCTAATGTTGATATTCTTCAGAAGTATCTCTCTTATAATTGCCCCTATGCTGGTAGCAATTGTCAGCATCATCTGCACCATGGGGTTATTAATAGGTCTCGGCTACGATGTCCATATCATGAGTTCAATGATTGCCATTTTTCTAATGCCAATCTCCGTTGCCGACGCTGTCCACATCCTGAGTGAATTTTTTGACACTTATCCCAGTTTCGGCGATAAAGCTAAAACTGTACGTCACGTTATCGGCCACCTATTTCAACCCATGTTGTACACCAGCTTAACCACTATTGCAGGGTTCGCATCTCTGGCTTTTACCCCCATCCCTCCGGTTAAGATTTTTGGGCTACATATTGCTTTCGGGGTAGGACTGGCATGGCTTTTAAGTATGACCATGATTCCAGCCTACATAATGCTATTTGTATCGGAAAAAAAACTGGCTCAAATTCCCGATCATCAGTCAACAGCAGCAGCAAACACCAACAGTCGTCCAGCTGAAGGAATGTTACCTCTGCTATACAAAATGGGAAAAATCAGCACCAGCCACCGTATTCCAATCCTATTAGTGACTTTAGCTCTCATCATAACTTCTATCTACGGGATAACCCGCATTCAGGTAAATGACAATCCGGTAAAATGGTTTTCCAACGATCATGAAATCAGAGTAGCCGACAAGGTACTCAACCACCATTTCGGAGGAACCTACACCGCTTATTTAACCCTTACTGAATCTCGCCCTGCGGCTTGCAACTGTACAGAAAAATCGCAGAGTATTGAAACACAACTACGCCGTAATTACGGTAAACGCTTTCCCAAAGCAACCGAACAACTTGTAAACAAACTACATTATTTGCGTGACCAACAGGTTCTAGGTAACTGCAACATAAGCAACTGTTTTTACCAACTAATCCAGGAAGCAGACCGCATTGACAAACAAGTTTTATCTGGCTGGTCAATACTAGCGGACGAGGTCAACTATCTCGACCCTGAAGGACTCAACCTGAACAATCTTGATAAACGGCTGCAGGCGATAAAACCTTCGGCGTCAATCGAGTTAAAGCTGTTGAGTCAACAATTAGCTATCAGGGCGCCATTATCAGGTAATGCCCTTATAGATGCGGCGCTATTGATCTGTGATGAGTACTTGGGCAAATCATTCCACACTTTTATCGTTGATATGGAAGCCGAGTTATCTGCGCCACCATTCAAACAACCCAAAATGCTTAGGTATGTCGAGCAACTACAACAACACCTGCAAAACAGTGGGCTGGTAGGCAAAAGCAGTTCCGCTGTTGATGCTCTAAAAAAAGCTAACTATGAACTAAAATACCGCAGCGCCACGGCAGATGCGAATGCGATAACACAGGAAGGTCTCGCTGCACACAATCGTGCCAATTTCGTCATACCAGACAAAGCATCGGCTGTCGCTCAAGTTTTTGTCCAGTTGGAAGGGATGAAGAAAAAGGACTCACTGTTCCACATGGTAACTCGCGATTACCGCAACGCTAATATCTGGGTACAACTGAAAAGTGGCGACAACCGTGACATGGAAGCTGTAGTAAAAGCTGTCGACTCCTACATAGCGAGCCATCCTGCACCTCTGCAGCTTAAAACCAGATGGGCCGGTCTTACCTATTTGAATGTAGTCTGGCAGGACAAAATGGTGCGCGGCATGATCTCATCACTGCTGAGCAGCTTTATCGTAGTACTGATTATGATGATACTGCTGTTTCGCTCAACACTGTGGGGACTGCTGGCGATGGTGCCATTAAGTATCACCATCACCATGATCTACGGAATTATAGGTTTAGTAGGCAAAGATTACGACATGCCAGTGGCGGTACTATCATCGCTTACGCTAGGATTAAGCGTCGACTTTGCCATCCACTTTTTAAAACGTGCACGAGATTTACAACACCAAACTGGCAACTGGAACCAAACCATCAAAGTGATGTTTCAAGATCCAGCTCGCGCCATAAGTCGCAACGCCATCACTATCTCAATTGGATTTCTGCCACTACTGCTGGCACCGCTGGTGCCATATAAAACCGTCGGCTTCTTCCTAGCCACCATCATGATTCTATCGTGGCTAGCAACACTACTGATTTTACCCTCCCTGTTGAGCATATTGTTCAAGTGGGCATTTCCAGAGGGAGACAGTAAATAAGCAAACAACGTTCCGTTACAGTTTTTCTGATAATTTTACATCCCTTTCTGCCAACGCTGAGATAGTCATAACACCTAGAGACAAAACAAAAAAAAGCACCTAGCAAATGAATGCTAAGTGCTTGATTTTTTGGCGCGCCAGGGAGAATTCGAATCCCCGACCTTCTGATCCGTAGGATCTTGGAATCCTTCCTGTTGCAGCGTTTCAAATCCACCGTAACCCATGATAATCAAATAACTTTTAGTGATTACCCCAACAAACACAGACAATCATAGAAAACAGCAGTTATCTGCAATTAAATCTTTAATTTCAATATGTTAAAGGGAGAACAACTCTAAATGCTTATTTGACCCCCATTCTATGGGAATAAAACTCCCTAAATAACTGTAGCGTAAGGAGTTACGGCAACTAACACGGGAACGCTCAGGGAACGGTAAGACCACATAGGGACAAAAATTACCGCAAAAATCTTGATCCATCTTAGACCACTAAACGTTGACGTCCAATGATAACGCATTAGAAAACCATGGTGACTTAGTCAATATGGACACCGGCAACTACCATAGCCACCACCCCCGACTGAGAGCATTCCCAACTGATTCAAAGGCATCTCAAGCTGTTCACAAAAAATCAAAGGAAATCAAGATGCACTCGCAAAAGCTCATCTGCCCAACGGTCTCTGAAAATGAGGGCTCCATATTTTCCTCAA
>NBLX01000012.1 GCA_002084705.1 Desulfobacteraceae bacterium 4572_35.1 | reverse complement strand
AAATCACCACTATGCACCAAAACAGCGCACAAGCCACCCAGCATTACAACCGTGACCCGTTTCAATACCATAGCTACATCAGCCAAACGACTACGAGCAATCACTTCGATAGCAGCAGCTCCACGCTGATAGCCAATCCAAGCCCCCAATACACGAAAGATTAAAGCAGACAAACTAAACAGCACCACCAAAACCAGCGGAGACCACCAGAAATTATATGCAGCTAAAGCAACAGCTAAACAGCTACAAAAAGGTCGGATACCTCCCCAAAATAGCGCATCCCCAACCGCAGCAACGGGAGCCATGATCGCTTCAGCGTAAGCATCCGCAGCAATTGGAGGTGAGTTCCCTCGGCACTGATCAAGTTCTAACGCCAGCGTCGCTCCGGCAACACTGGGAGCGAGAAAAGTATTAGTATTGAAATATTTAAGGTACCTCTTAACAACTAGCGGCAACTTGTCGGGACTATACAACAACCTCAGCTCCGGCAACAACGCAACCGTCCACCCCAAGCCTTGAAAATAACGATAGTTCCAACTGGACTGAAAAAACATACAACGTAACGTCATGCGCAACAGACGCCACTTTGAAATATTGCACCTTGATACATCATTTGCCATTACAACATCTCCAAAAAAGTCAATGTAACAGCAAAGCCACTAACAAACAGCACCACACTGTGCCTAATTCGCAATACTGCTAATGTAGCAGCAACACCAACAACTGGAAAACAAAGCATTATAAGTGGTCCACGAACTGGGAACATTAAAGCTATATCATCTACATACCCTATCCCCGACGACAACAAAGCCCCACTTACAGCAACGGTAAAACCAAGGGAAAGCAACGAAGAAGCTGCAAACACTAACATTCCACAATAATGAATATGCGCCAAGAAACCACAGCGTCCGAGCTCTACATAATGTTGAGCGCGCATAAACAAATGTTCGTTAATATGACGTGCCCACACATCAAAACATTTGCCTGCTTCCGCCAACACAACAACTAACAAAGCAACAAAAATCACAAGTTCCCAGTTATGTTGGGGCATTTCATCAAGAAACAGCTTGATCAGCACTACCGCAGACAAAGCAGCCTGAGTATCATCAGGAGCTACAGAGGCACCGACCGGCAAACGCATAAGCCATAGCAGTTCTAACATTATTCCCAGTTGCAATGCCGGAGTAAAAATATCCAACATGAATCCCAACAGTGCCGCACAAACCAGAGGACGGCACAGCGTAGTAGACGCTATAGCGGTGCGATCTAAACCAGCCAATATCGAAACAATAACAACTAGAGACCAGTTTTCTAAGCTCATAGGCTACCTTAATTTACAACAATCACAATCCCAATGGAGGATATGATCGGTAGGAACACACTGGGCAGTTATATCAACACCAAACAGACTTAGTTGTTCTAACGCCATAAAATCATCATCACCCATGTACAATGTTTTGGAAATACAACACTTATGTTCACCAATATGCATATTACCAAGATTGAGGGTTTTGAAATTGAATCCTTGTCGGTACGCCTGCAAGGCATTTACAGGATCAGCAAACAGCACCAGAACCTTCGCCTGTGCCATTTCATTATTTTCACATATCGAAAGTAACTGTTCATGTGAACATATCACTACTTTAAGCGTCGATGGAGCCACCGACTCCATCAGTTTACGTCGGAAACAATCACTAGCAACATCATCATCAACAACAAGTATATGGTCAGCTTTTAAATATGGCACCCATGCCTCAAGTACTTGACCATGAATTAGACGATTGTCAACACGAACCAGTACTATAGACATCAATCCGCTCCACCAAAAAATATATCACTGGTTAAAACAATACTTTTCTGCCCATATTTTTTCATAAAAGTTGCCAAGGTTGTCAAGTTCATGGTATCGCGGCTGCTAGCAAATTTAAGCAACATGGGCAAGTTAACTCCATTAATAACTTCCACATGATCTTTATCTAAAAAACGAGCACTGATATTCGCCGGAGTTCCTCCAAACATATCAGTCATGATCAGGACGCCATCACCACAAGAGTCAACCTCACCAACAGATTCACTCAACTCCTGATACATTTTTTCAAGATCTGCTCCCGAGTCAACTGCATAACAACGCACATGCCTTATCGTACCAACAATAGTCTCTGCCGTACGCAAAAGCTCACTGGCCAAACCAGCATGGGTGGCAATTATAAGCCCAATCATCCCTCCTCCTTGACAAGATCACGATGAAATACTTTTACGTTATGTGTCTCTTTAATAATTGCCTGCAACGCTTCAACTATGGCAACACTGCGATGATGCCCACCGGTACAACCAACAGAAACAGTTAGATAGCTTTTGCCTTCACAACGATACTGTGGCAATAAAAAACTTAGCCATGATGTGGTACGCTGGATAAACTCATGGCACTGCGATTTAGAAAAAACATACTCGCGAACTGGCTTATCCAATCCAGACAGTGGTCGCAATGAATCGTTATAATGAGGATTTGGCAAAAAACGTACATCGAGCACCAAATCAGATTCAAGGGGAATACCGTAACGAAACCCAAACGATTGTAATCGCACCACCATTGGCACTGCGTTATCGATCTCTTCATATAACTGCAGCAAAACACTGGCTTTAAGTTGGTGTACTGAAAGTTCTGTTGTATCAAATACTACATCAGCTATTACACGATAGGGCTGCAACATGCTGCGTTCCTGTTCAATAGCGCTGGCGATATTGCTATGCCTTCCTAGCGGATGTCGGCGTCTTGTTGTGGAAAAACGGCGAATCAAAGCCTCGTCAGTAGCATCAAGAAAATAGATCTCCAATTTATGCCCAGCACTGCGTATCTTGTCAAAGGAGATCTTACCTTCGGCTAACGAAGCTGGGTTACGCGCATCCACGACGATGGCGATCCCGCTGCGTGCAAGGGTATCAATACTTTCCTGCTCCAGAAGTTGAGCAATGAGAGCTATGGGCAAATTATCAACAACATAATAACCCTCATCCTCCAACACCCGTGCCGCTGTAGACTTTCCTGAGCCAGACAATCCTGTAATAACTATAAAATTCAACCGCTACTCCAGATCATCCCCAATAATAACATGGGCTCGTAATTGAGCGGTTTCAGCCATACGTGCTTCCATTCTATCCTGAAATTCGCGGGCACTATTGTAACCCATCTCCTTAAGTAGTTGATTACGGGCCGCAACCTCTAGAATTGAGGAGATATTACGCCCAGGGCATACAGGAATTTTCAAAAAGGGAAGCTTTATTCCCAACAGATCGTAATGCTGCTCATCGAGACCAAGCCGATCGTAGTTGGCGCCATCCTCCCATTTCAACAATTCAATGGTTAAATCTATCTTTTTACGCTCACGAATAGCAGAAACACCAAACAGATGTTTTATGTTTATGATACCGAGGCCACGTATCTCCATATGGTAATTCAACAAATCACTGCCTTCACCGAAAAGAACTGCGGGTAATTTTTTGCGCACCTTAACCACATCATCAGCGACCAACCGGTGTCCACGCAGAACCAGATCAAGGGCACATTCACTCTTGCCAATTCCACTCTTACCAATCAACAACACTCCGACACCAAAAACATCCACCAGCACTCCATGAACAGTTGTTGAGGGTAATAAACGCTCTTCAAGAAATTTACTGATCATAGAGATGAAAGCAGAACTTTTCATCTCGGTACGTAAAAGTGGGATAGAATATGCTGAGGTTTTTTCCAGCAACAAAGATGGGGGCTGCTGTCCTTTGGTGATAATGAAACAGGAAAAACCGAGTTTACACAACTCTTCGAGGTTTGCAACTGCAGTCTCATGTGGCAACTGAGACAAGTAACTCAACTCGGTTGAGCCAAGTATCTGTAGGCGATTAGGATGTAAATAACTTAGGTGACCGGCAAGACCCAAGCCAGGTTTTTGAATACGATGCGATTCTATCTTTTTATCAACGCCTTCAGCACCAGAGAGCACTTCAAGATCTAGTCCTGTATCCTGCTCCTCCAGCAACTCTCTAACACTTAAATAGGGCATAGACATCCACCAATCAATTCAAAACTATCTCTTGGACATGTGCCAAAAAAAATTATGCATCCTCTCTGTTACGAATAATTTGATATATCTCATCGTTTGTTGCAGCAGAGAGCAACTGTTTGCGCACTTCCTCGTCTCTTAACAGCTTTGATATACGCGCAAGAGCCTTGAGATGAACACTGATTGAATCTTCTGGGGCCAAGAGCAAAAAAAACAAATGGGCTGGTTTGCCATCCATAGAGTCAAAATCAATCCCCTGAGGGCTACGACCAAAAGACAAAACCAATCCATCAATCTCTTTCAATTTACCATGAGGAATAGCAACACCTTCTCCGATTCCAGTACTACCTAAATGTTCGCGCTCCCTTAAAACCTCAAGAACTTCGTCCTTGTTAAGACCCTTCTCAGAGCGCAACAACACCTCAGTCATCTCCAGCAAAACATCATCCTTGGATACCGACTTCAACTCAGCTTCAACAGATACGGGATCCAGCAAGTCAACTATATTCATAAGCATTCGTTTTTAAAAAAGCGCGGCAGTAAACTGCCACGCTAATGTTATTATTGGTTATCTTAATTCTCAGGAACAATTAAACCATAATTTCCATCTTTACGGCGATAAATAACTGTAACTTTCTCTGTAGTATCATCACTGAAAACCAAAAACTCCTTGTGCAACAGATCCATCTGCATTACTGCTTCATCAACGGACATGGGCTTCAGAGAAAAGCTATGGGAACGAATAACTTGAGGTTCAGCATCTTCAACCTCAACACTGGCAGCCTCAAATACTGTTTTAGTGATATTCCGCTCTCTACCCTTGCGAGTAGTGTGGCGCTTCAACTTCTCCTTGTAGCGCTTCAACTGACGTTCCAACTTATCCACCACATCATCAATAGATGCGTACATGTCATCAATAACTTCGGCTGAAGCTTTAATAGTTACCCCTTTAGCAACTATTGTAACTACACTTTTGTGGCGAATTTTTTTCTCCACCGACAACACTATCTGTGCATCTATTGGTTCTTCTATATATTTTTTAACACGTGCAACTTTCTCTTCTGCATATGTACGAACCGGATCACTTGAATCCATGTGACGAAATGTAACAGAAATATTCATATATCCTCCTTAATTATTAGTAACAAAGTTACACCAAGAATTTGACTACATAATGCAACTTGCCGACAACAACTTACCATTCATGAGCAATTCAAACTAAACATTTACGCTAAAAAAACCTTTTTCGTGCCGTCGACGAGCCGATCCCCAACATCTCTCGGTATTTTGTTACCGTACGTCTGGCAATATCAATCCCCTCGTCATGTAACATATTAACTATCTTCTGATCAGAATAGGGTTTTTTGACATTTTCTTCAGCAATTATTTCTTCGATTCTGCTTTTTACACTTTCCGAGGCAATAGAATCACCGCCGGTAGTGCCTATACCACTATTAAAAAAGTATTTTAACTCCAATAATCCCTGTGGTGTCTGCACATATTTGTTAGTAGTCACACGACTAATCGTTGATTCATGCATCTCAATATCATCAGCAACATCTCTCAACACCAAAGGTTTCAGATAAGCTATACCATGCTCAAAAAATTCTCTCTGAAACTTGACAATACTTTTCGTCACCTTTTCAATTGTGCGCTGACGCTGATGAATACTTTTAATAAGCCACAATGCTCCCCGCATCTTTTCATGAATATACTCGTTAGTTTTTGCGTCGACAGTCTTACCCGATAATGCGTTAGAATAATAGGAACTAATACGTAAATTTGCCAAACCATCGTCATTGAGCGAAACTACGTAATCTTCGCCAACTTTATGAACAAATATATCGGGAGTTATATATTGGACATCAGACTTCGCATACTGACTACCAGGATACGGATCAAGAGTTGCCAACAATTGTGCAGCTTTAAACACTTCCTCCACATGTACCCTACACTGTTTAGCAATAACATGGTATCGTCGTGATTCTAATTCCTTCGAAAAGTTACCAACAATACGCGCAGCCAGAGAATCACCCATATCCAGATTACGTAATTGCAACAATAAACATTCCGACAAATTGCGCGCAGCAACTCCTGGGGGGTCAAACTTTTGCACCTCCAGCAACACATCTTCTACCCTAGTATAATCAGCTCCAGTTTGCTCTGCTATATATTCAAGTTCAGTCACCAGGTAACCATCATCATCAATATTTCCGATAATGGCAGCGGCTATCTGCTTACTTTCTTCATCAAAAGGTGACATATTAAGTTGCCACATCAAGTGGGTACATAAACTAGCTTGTGACGTAAGAATATTTTCATAAGAGGGATGATCATCGTCACTATAGTTTTCACTATGACCCCCACCCTGAGAAAATCCTTGCAAATATGTCTGCCAATCATCTATTTGAGCCAAGCCGTCTGCTTCCGCCACCTCCTGTGTCTTTTCTATCTCAGATGCCAGAGCAGTCTCGGGTTCAGGTGACTTATCAGTATCAACCAGCTTCAAATCCTCAACTATCGGGGAATCTTCCAATACCGGATTTTCTTCCAATTCCTGATTCACCACTTCTTCAAGCTCAACACGAGAAAGCTGTAACAGCTTTATTGCCTGCTGCAGTTGTGGAGTCATAACCAGCTGTTGGCTAAGTTTTAATTGTTGGCGTAATTCTAAAGCCATCCGTCACCTTGATAAATTAAGTATTGTCCACAATAGATGCAAAACTTACCGCCTTTTTCACAACCGGAAATCTTCACCTAAATATATTTTCCGAGCCGTCTCACTCTTGGCTATCTGCTGTGGTGTTCCCTGTTCTAGTATTGTACCATCATTAAGGATATATGCACTATCACATACCCCTAATGTTTCTCTAACGTTATGATCAGAGATTAAAACACCAATGCCGCGATTTTTCAGATCAACAATTATCTTTTGAATATCAATAACTGCCAGTGGATCAATACCAGCAAACGGTTCATCCAACAAGATAAAGCGCGGATCAATAACCAACGCCCGAGCAATCTCAGTCCGCCGGCGCTCTCCTCCAGACAATGCATAACCTGGTGTTTTAGCCACATGATTCAAGCGAAATTCGTTTAACAATTCGTCTAAACGCTGTTGTCGCAATTGTGAATCAGAAACATGATATTCGAGAATAGCTAACAGATTTTGTTCTACAGTCAGTTTACGAAAAATTGACGATTCCTGCGGCAGATAAGCTACGCCAGCTGCAGCACGCTGATACATTGGCCATTCAGTTATCTCCTGATCATCCAGAAACACTTGACCATTTTCTGGTTTAATTAGACCAACGACCATATAAAATGAAGTAGTTTTCCCAGCACCATTAGGTCCGAGCAAACCGATAACCTGACCTGACTTCACTTCCAGAGCAACATCGTCAACAACCCGTCGACCTTTGTATGATTTTTGCAATTCTCTGGCTGTCAGAATATGGCTGTTCACTATTGATCATCTCCAGGAACAAAGATTGCTCTAACTCGCTGTTTTTTACCACCTTCTACAATACTACGACTATCATTGAGGTAAACCTCAATCCGTTCTCCCTCAACTTCATTTTCACCCTGCACAACACGCGGTTCTCCCGTGAGAACTACACGACCCTGTTGCTGGTAGAAAACCGCTTTTTGACCGGTAGCTACCCGACTAAACTGCACAATGCTCACATCTTTTTCGGCAACGATCTTATCAACCTGTCTTTTTTGATCCTCACCACTGGCACTATCAGCTTCTTTTTTACTATAGAAAATTGTCATCTTCTGGGCATATATAAAAAATTCATCCTGCCGTGCCTGAACATTACCTTTAAAGATAAAGACACCATTTTTATCATCAGCTTCTAACTTATCGGCTGTGATATTTACTGGCTGGCTACTATCGTGCTTAATATTCTGCTCAGCAGCATGAACTGCACTAGATTGTTCAAGAAAAAAAACAGGACAAAAAAGTAAAAAAATGGTGGCAAGCAAAAACAAACGCACTACATACCTCCCTTAACAGCTTGGGGATAATAAACAGCTGTCACATTTTTTTTAAGCACAAAAGTGCCACCGGCAATATCCCCCACTAAACCGGTGCCAGTTATAGAAAAACCTGCTGAGGTGATATGCACCTCTTCATCGGTTGTGATAACTCCATTCTCTGTAGAGTTTCCAGCAAAATCTACAGAATCGGTGGTGAAACGATAACCATTCTGGGTAGTTATTATTACATCGCCCTTAGCATGCACTTGGCGTGTGGTCATATTGATGGTACCCGTATTTGCTGTGAGTTCAACATCTCCAAACTGTTCCTGATTAAATAATTTGAGACGAACATTACCTATTGCCGTTGTTTCTTCGGCAACATCGTGGGCAGCTGAATCTGCGACAAGATTCCAGCGAGCCAAACCGTTTTCACTCTCAGTATAATTCAACTCGTGCAGCGTAACATCTGCTTGCATCACAACATCTTGCAATACCTGTTCCGGCTGTTGAACACGATCATAAAGGAGCACCGCAACCACCAAAGCCGCACATATAGCCACAACCGCCATAATTAAAAAATATCTGATGTGCGCCCTAGCCGTCCCCATAACATCATCTTCTCACTATTGATCAGGAAAAATATCGCGCAGTGATCTCATCCCAATGCCCAGATTCACGCAATAACATGTCGCAGATTTCACGTACCGCCCCATACCCACCTGGCTGATTCGTTATATAATCTACATACGGCTTAACCTCGGCACAGGCATCAGCAACAGTGAAAGAGCAACCAACCCGACGCAATATAGGCAAATCAACCACATCATCACCAACATACGCTATTTGCTCATCGCTAAATCCGGTACTAAGTAAGATTTGCCCATAGGGAACTATTTTATCTTTGGCACCTTGATAAACAAACTCTACTCCCAACTCCTCAGCTCTTTTGGTAACTACTGCTGATTCACGACCTGTTATTATTCCCACCTTGATGCCGGCACGCTGAACCATTTTAAGTCCATGACCATCGCGCACATTAAATGCCTTACTCTCCACACCGTTATTGTCATAAATAATACGACCGTCCGTCAAAACTCCATCAACGTCTAACAGCAAAAGTTTAACATTGGCTATACAGTTTTTCATACCACTCCAGCCTTGAGCAAATCGTGCAAATGAATTATTCCTACAGGTTCACTATCTTCAATCTGAGCAAACACAAAAAGAGAAGTCACCGAAAACTCCTCCATCTGCTGTAATGCCTTTGCCGCCAAATTGTGGCGCAGCACCCGCTTTGGCCTGGCACTCATAGCTTTGACAATAGACCATTTAAGGGACTGGGTATCCATTTCCAAACAACGGCGCAAATCCCCATCAGTAAACACCCCAACCAGTACACCATCAGCAACAACACCAGTTACACCTAATTTCTTACTGGTAATTTCAAACAATGCATCTTTTACCGTAGTGTTTGCAGAGACGAGTGGTATCTCATCCCCCTGATGCATAAGATCTTCAACACGCAACAATAAACGTTTTCCCAAAGCGCCACCGGGGTGAAACATGGCAAAATCTTCCGGTTGAAAATTTTTTTCCTGTAACAGTGCCACAGCCAAAGCGTCACCCATGGCAAGGGTAACCGTAGTGCTTGCTGTGGGCGCTAATCCGAGAGGACATGCCTCCTTTTCCACTGAAACATCGAGAGTAACATCACCGGCTCGAGCCAGGGTACTGGTCAAACTTCCACTCATGGTAACCAGCTTCAGTCCCATCCGCTTAACAACCGGCAGAATATTAAGAATCTCGTCTGTTTCACCGGAGTTTGACACTGCAATCATTACATCTTCTTTTTTCAGCATCCCGAGATCACCATGAATCCCCTCGGCAGGATGAAGAAAAAAAGATGGAGTTCCAGTGGAAGCCATAGTTGAAGCGATTTTCTGGCATACCAGACCAGATTTACCCATCCCAGTGATAACTACCCGCCCCTTGCATGCACTCAACATCTGTACCGCACAGAAGAAAGAAGCGTCAATACGCTCACGCAACGTTAGGATAGCATCCGATTCAATGGTCAGGGTTTCGCGTGCCCCAGCTAAAACCTGTTCCTGGGCTATCATAATTGCTTCACCAACGCATCTATAGCCAACAGCGGTTGCAACATGTTTTTAAGATCGCTCAAATAAAGGGAATTAGGTCCATCACAGCGAGCGCATTCAGGATCTTCATGCACTTCTAGAAAGAGACCATCAACTCCAGTAGCAACAGCGGCTCGCGCCAATGATGACACATACTCACGCTGGCCAGCTGAAGCACCATCGGCACCGCCGGGCAATTGCACAGCGTGGGTTGCATCAAACACCACGGGATAATTCAGCTCACGCATAATAACCAGAGAGCGCATATCAACCACCAGATTGTTGTAACCGAAAGTGGTACCACGCTCAGTAAGAATAATCTGCTCGTTACCAGTTGATGCTACCTTGCCAACCACATGACGCATATCCCATGGAGCCTGAAATTGCCCCTTTTTCACATTTACCACCTTGCCAGTATTACCAGCGGCTACCAGCAAATCTGTCTGACGGCACAGAAAGGCCGGTATCTGTAAAATATCCAGCACCTGCGCTGCCGCCGATACTTGAGTAACATCGTGAACATCGGAAACAACAGGCACATCAAATCTTGTCTTAACCTGAGCCAGCATCTCCAGACCGGCATCTAAACCAGGCCCTCTAAATGAATTGACCGAAGTACGGTTGGCCTTATCGTACGAAGCCTTAAAAACAAAATCAATACCAAGTTCACTGGTCAAATTCTTCAAAAATTCAGCGATACGAAATGTTGTATCGGCATCTTCGAGTACGCATGGACCCGCGATAAGGGCAAATGGCTGCTGCCCACCAAAGCCGGCGCTACCAGCATTTATTGTGGTAATCATAATTTCCCCTGTGATTGTTTTATACAAGCACCAACAAAGGATTCAAACAGTGGATGTGGTGCCATGGGACGGGAACGAAATTCGGGATGGAACTGACATGCCAAAAACCATGGATGATCTGAAATCTCAACAATTTCTACCAAATCATTGTCGGGATTAATCCCAGATATTTCCAAACCGACATCTGCCAACCGCTGACGATATTTGTTGTTAAATTCATAACGATGGCGATGACGCTCGGCAATCTGTTTTTTACCATAGATACGATGCGCCAAACTACCCTCAACTAATTGACAATCGTATGCGCCCAGACGCATGGTTCCACCTTTGGTTGAGATAGACTTTTGCTCCTCCATAATATCGATAACAGGATTTTTTGCCTCTGAACGAAATTCACTTGAATAGGTATCTTCAAGTTTATAAACATTACGGGCATATTCAACCACCGCCATCTGCATCCCAAGGCAGATACCAAAAAATGGCAGCTTATTCTCCCGAGCATAACGAATCGCCGCCACTTTACCTTCGCTGCCACGCTCACCAAACCCCCCAGGAACCAGAATACCGTCTACAGCATCGAAAGTATCACCAATACCATGCCGCTCCAACGATTCGCTGTCGACATACTTCAGATTCACACGACAATCGTTACCGATACCACCATGTACGAGAGCTTCTGCCAGCGATTTATAGCTTTCAGTCAGGCCAACATATTTACCGACAATAGCAATAGTGGTTTGCGACACCGGCTCCTTCACCCGGCGTACGACTTCATGCCAAGCATCCAGATCGGGTTGCTTCGTCCAAATTTCCAGACCATCAACAACTCGCTCATCCAACCCCTGTTCGTGATAAATTACCGGCACTTCATAAATCGAAGCGACATCACGTGCGGTAATAACCTCCTCTTCACGCACATTACAGAACAGAGCTATCTTGCTTTTCATGTCACGCGGGATTTCACGATCACAACGACACAATAATATATCCGGCTGAATACCGATTTCACGTAAATCTTTGACACTGTGCTGAGTCGGTTTTGTCTTTAACTCACCAGCCGCCGCCAAATATGGCACCAAAGTCAAGTGGATATACAAAACATTATTATAGCCCAGATCACTGCGGAACTGACGTATTGCCTCTAAAAATGGTAACGACTCAATATCACCAACAGTACCACCAATCTCAACTATGGCGATATCGGCACCCTGAGCATTTTCAATGATTTTACTTTTAATCTCGTTGGTTATATGCGGAATAACTTGCACAGTTCCACCAAGGTAATCACCACGACGCTCTTTTTTTATTACCGCATCGTAAATCTGACCGGTAGTAAAATTCGATTTGCGTGACAACTTGGCAGAAGTATAGCGTTCATAGTGCCCTAAATCGAGATCGGTTTCAGCACCATCATCGGTTACGAACACTTCACCATGTTGAAAAGGGCTCATAGTCCCGGGATCAACATTGATATATGGATCCAGTTTCTGCATGGAAACACGCAGACCACGAGCTTCCATCAACGCACCGATAGATGCCGCTGCCAGCCCTTTTCCCAAAGAGGAAACAACACCTCCGGTTACAAACAGAAACTTAGTCTTCATTACTTCTCCTTCACAGAAACTTTGCAATTTTTTAAAATTTAAATCTAACAATATTTTCAATTTAACAAAAACAACAGTCGCCAAGACTGCTGCACAATTGGCGAACACTACACTGAACGTTTATAAAAGAAAAGGACAAAAAAGGCTCACCAACACCGCGATTGCAACAGCAAAACCGACTTACTCCTCCTCGTTTTGCATTATCAAAGCACGGACCAGTTCCAAATCTTCAAGGGTATCTACCCCCATGGATGGTTGATCAGTTTCTACGACATGAATTTTATAACCATACTCCAAGGCACGCAATTGCTCCAACTTTTCCATTGCCTCCAATGGCGTAACCGTCAATTTAGAATAATTGAGCAAAAATTCCCGCCTGTAGACATACAGACCAATATGTTTATGTGCAATAAAGGGGAGATGAACATCGTTGTCTGTCAGTTTACAATCTCTATCACACGGAATGGGAGCACGGGAAAAATAGAGCGCAGCACCGCTGGCATCGGTTACAACTTTAACAACATTCGGGTTGAAAAACTCCTCAACATCTTTAATCTGCACCATTAATGTGCCCATAGATATGCACTGATCATCAATCATAGGTGCTATGGCTGAATCAATCACTACCGGATCAATCAACGGTTCATCGCCCTGCACATTAACAACCAGATCAGCTGTCAACTCGGCGGCAACCTCAGCCAAACGGTCGGTACCTGTTTCATGCTCCGACGATGTCATACATACTTCGCCACCAAAAGCACGTACCACCGCAGCAATTCGTTCATCGTCGGTAGCTACAATAACCCGATCTACCAAAGCAGCTTGACAGGTTCGCTCATATACACGTTCAATCATGCTTTTGCCATGAATATCAGCTAAAGGTTTTCCGGGAAAACGTGTTGAACTATAACGTGCGGGGATGATTGCGGTTATCTGCACCAAAAACTCCTTATGACGATTGCATACTCTCACGCTGACAGTCAGAGCACAGACCATACAATTCCAAGCGCTGATGCGATAAAGTAAAATTATATTCTTTTGCCGCGCTCTTTAACAGCGCATCTATTTTATCATCTTCAAATTCAATGATTTTTCCACAGTTATTGCAAATTAAATGATAATGGTGTTCTTCACTTATGTTGGGCTCATAACGAGTCTGACGATCTCCAAAATGACGTTCACTGGCAATACCACTCTCGGCCAACAATTTCATAGTCCGATAAACCGTCGCATAACCAATATTCGGATTGTTGCTCCGCAGACGCAGATAAAGTTCCTCAGCTGACAAGTGCGATGGCGAGCGGAGAAATTCCTCTAAAATCAGTTCACGTTGGCGGGTAATCTTCAACCCATGTTTGCCAAGATAATCCCGAAACAGGTCTTCCACCGACCCCATAATAAAGCCCTCTCAATTGAAAAGAAAACAAGCATTAAATCTATCAAAATCACACTCAAGCGTCAACACAACTCGGCGACCATATTAGCAACCATCCGCGCCAACCATCTATTTCATTTTCGTTTTAAAAAAATGCAGTAAACTTATTACTTGCTCAGCAACTGATTGAGATAATCCACAACCCGCGGATCGCTCCAATCTGTTCCACCAATAACTTTGTTAACCACTATCCCTTGTGGATCAATTATAAAAGTTTCTGGATACTTCGATACTCCATATTGCGTATGCACAGCTCCGTCCAAATCATACAGTACCCGAAAATCAATTTGCTGTTTTTGCATAAATTTCGGCACCGTCTGCTGACCATCAGCCTCAATGTTGACAGCAATAATCTCTACCGGTAAATTTTGCACTATTTTGTGCAGACGATTCATAGACGGGATCTCTTCACGGCATGGCGGGCACCAGGTTGCCCAAAAATTTAAAATCACCACTTTGCCACGCTGTGCCGACAACGTTACCTGTTTATTGTTAATATCATTAAGCTGAAATTCTGGGGCCACCGGGCGAGCACTGGATAAATCAAGTTTTTCAGCCGGAACAGTTGTGGTTTTTGTGCCGAAGATAAGCACTCCAAATAAACATACAGTTAACAACACCATAACGATTACTATCTTTTTCATATAAACCCCCATCGTAATTTAATTCGATTGACCTAACTCAACATCACATGGAATACTCTATCGGCTAAAATGAATCAACTAGAAACAGCAGGAAGGATTAACCACGTGGGACGTGAATTTACACCATTTGAAATCGGCAAGCGCTTCTGCATTTACCCAGAAAAATACCAACAAGTCGACAACGACCGGATTAACATTATTATGGCGGCAGGAGCTTTTGGTTCAGGTGAGCATGAAACAACAGCCTGCTGCCTTGAGATATTGGAAAATTTAGAGCAAATCAAAGGAGCCAGTATCCTCGACCTCGGCAGCGGCACTGGTATTTTATCTATAGCGGCATTGACGCTTGGGGCAAAAAGCGCATTGTGTGTCGATATCGATCCGGCAGCCGTAACCACATGTCAACGCAACTGCGAATTGAATCATGTATCGCAGCGGGTTGAACATCTATGTGGGACATTGGATCAAGTAAAGGAAAGTGATTTTGACCTGATTCTTGGCAACATTTATGGCGACATTTTACTTGATGTGGCACAAGATTTGGTCGAGAAGGGAAAAGCGGGAGCACCACTACTGCTATCCGGTATTTTATACGAATACAACTTCGACATTCGCCAACGCTACAAACGGCTTGGCTGTCAAGTGGTTAGTAACACCATGCTGGACGAATTCAGCACGGTGTTACTAAACAAGAATTTATAATTATTCCCACTCAATGGTCGCAGGTGGCTTACTGGAGATATCGTAGGTCACCCGATTAATCCCCTTAACTTCATTAATAATCCTGTTACTGATATGTGCCAGATCTGCGTATGGCATGGGATACCACCCCGCTGTCATAAAATCTTTGGTCTCCACAGCACGCAATGCAACAACATATTCGTAGGTACGGCCATCCCCCATAACACCAACACTCTTCACCGGCAGGAACACTGCAAAAGCTTGACTGATCTTCTGGTAATGACCGGTACGATAAAGCTCTTCCATATAGATATTATCGGCAAGACGCAATATGTCGGCATACTCCTTTTTAACTTCACCTAAAATACGCACCCCAAGTCCAGGGCCAGGGAAAGGATGACGCCACACCATCTGATGGGGCAGACCAAGTTCTTCCCCTATGGCACGCACCTCATCTTTAAACAACTCTCGCAGAGGCTCAAGCAACTCCAGCTTCATGTAGTCGGGCAAACCACCAACGTTGTGATGACTCTTAATGTTATGCGCTTTCCCGGTCTTGGCTCCAGCGGACTCGATAACATCCGGATAGATAGTTCCCTGAGCCAACCACTTGGCATCTTTGATCTTGTTTGATTCCTCTTCAAAAATATCGACAAAGAGACCACCGATTATTTTACGTTTTTTCTCTGGGTCGGCAACACCGGTCAAACCGTCAAGGAAACGCTGCTCAGCATCAACACGGATCACCTCAACACCAAGGTTTTCGGCAAAGGTTCCCATCACCTGATCACCTTCGTTGAGGCGCAACAGCCCATTATCGACAAAAACACAAGTGAGCTTATATCCAATAGCCCGATGGATCAAGGCTGCAGCGACAGAAGAATCCACTCCACCAGACAAACCCAGAATTACCCGATCATCACCAACCTGCTGGCGAATTCTAGTCACGGCATCATCAATAATATGCCCCGGTGTCCATTGACCACTACAACCACAAATTTTACGCACAAAAGTGTCCAGCAACAACTCACCGTTGGGGGTATGATTAACCTCGGGATGAAACTGAACTCCATACAGGTGGCGCTGCACATTCTGAATAGCACATACCGGCGCATTATCTGTCGCAGCAATCACCTCAAAACCATCGGCCACCCGTTCTACGTGATCACCATGGCTCATCCAGACACTTGTTCTTTCCTCAACGAAAAAACCGTTAAATAACGCTCCGGGTGTACCAACGCTATGCAATTCGGCGTGACCATATTCCCGTTTACCAGCTGGAACAACATGCCCACCAAAATGGCGATTTAGTAACTGCATCCCATAGCAAATAGCGAATATCGGAACTCCCAGTTCAAACAACTCCTCCTCTACCGCAGGAGCACCCTCATCATAAACTGACTTTGGCCCCCCCGAAAGGATAATGCCATTGGGGGCAAAATCGCGAATTGCCTGCAGATCCATATCGTAGGGATGTAGCTCACAATAAACATGTGCCTCCCGTACCCGACGGGCAATTAACTGGGTATACTGTGAACCAAAATCAAGGATAAGAATTTTTTCGCTATGAAGATCTGACATTTAAGCTACTCCTGTAAAAAAACAATAAAAGCCCGCAACAAATGACGGGCTTTTATTGGGTTGCGTAATATTAAATCTCCAGCTTAACTGGGGCGTTCGATACGATAGTTAGGCGCTTCGTGGGTAATATTTACATCGTGTACATGCGATTCACGTAAGCCAGCGTTGGTGATACGGATAAATTTTGCCTTCTGCTGCAACTCCTGCAAAGTACGGCAACCGGTGTAGCCCATGCCGGCACGTAACCCACCAAGCAACTGATGCACATTGGCCGACAGAGTACCACGGAAAGGAACTCGCCCCTCTATCCCCTCCGGCACCAGTTTTATATCATTATCAACATCGCCCTGAAAATAACGATCCTTACTCCCCTTTTTCATGGCTCCGAGGCTACCCA
>NBLX01000096.1 GCA_002084705.1 Desulfobacteraceae bacterium 4572_35.1 | reverse complement strand
TTTTTCCACTCCTCGGTTAATTCAGCTCGAACAGCAATACCGCGCATCCGTTTTTCAATCCACGCATCGGAATAACCTTTAGCCTGATATAACTCACGAGTACGCTGAGTTGCCAGTTCAGGGTCTTCAATCTCTTGCACGCGCTCATAGCCTACTTTAGCCAGCCAGCGTTTAAAAGGTTCAGCTTTAGGTGATGGGATGGTTTGAATGATGCGAAAAAGTCCTTCGGAGCCACCTGACGTTTCAAAGGAAAGGGTATGTACAATTTGTACCCACCCTTTTTTTAATTCTGGATCTCGCTGCTTCATCCGTTGGATGTATTGCTTGGGATCTCTAGAGTCGATCAAAGTCATAACAATATCTTCGATCACGAACCACCACTCATTGTTATGCAATGTTCGACGGATTTCCCTGCCTTTAAATACATCGATTTTCATGGTCATAGCCTTAGCCACCCTCCCTTTTAATTATCGAGCGAGATACATTTTGTACCTCGCTCAATAATAATCAAAATCCCTCAATAGGTTCAGGCTCCAAACATGACAAGTTATTTAGGTTATAGCTACCATCAGCATTTACCGAGAGTGTATTGTGGACCTTAGCCGATGAATATTGTCCGCTTTTAGAGTTATGTTGCCACCATATAACCTTCTCCACAGCCATACTGCCTTCGGGCCTCGCTGACGACGCATCACCTTCAAACAAGCGAGGGAGAACCCCCTTAATGGTTTCAGCATCATCGTTGCTAAAACCTGTACGCTCTGCTAGTTGAGGATTCATACTGCCGTAAGTGACATAAATTGCCTTATCTACACGATGCTTCATTCCCATGGTATCTGAACTCTTTTTTGTGCCATCACCCTCACCACTCACACTTTTTGTTATCTGAGTGCTGGTAATACTAACGGGTTCAACACTAAATGCTGAATGGATGGAAACGGGCCCACGAATTGGAATAGAAACACCGTCCTTTGCCTCGCCTTTAAACGCGAACAACTGACCAAATGTTCGAACATCCAGCCATTTATCACATGCTAATTTACCAGCTTTTTCTGGTGGCGTTTTTTTACTGTTAAATGCATCTTTGCCAAGTCCATGTTCGCTGGACTCTGCACGGACTTTTAGGCTCGGCATTCCATCTGTTTTTTTCTCGTCAGACTGAACAAAGATCGCATGACCACCATCCTGCAACCGATCTCTAATCTTTCTTTTAAGACAGACATCAGTGATTTCTCCAAAGCCGTCATAATCAGTTCGAGGCCGATTTCCATTTAGGGGATCACCATTAGGGTTGGCATTTTTAACACTAAAAATTACAGCAAAATCGATCTTGTTTTCCAAGCTCACGGTTATTCTCCTTTATTTTGATTACAAAAACCCAACTCTTGACATTCAGATTCAACAGTTTCTTTCAAAACCCATTGCCCCTTAACTCTTTTACGGTCGCGTAACCACTTCCGCTGGCAGTGATAACCAAGTAGATATTCACCTGAAAGGCGATTGTCCTTTATGTAGTCATCACCTAGAAACAAATCGTGAATTTGATCCAAAATCTCTTTGTATCCATCAAGAAGACCCGAAGCTTTCGATTGGATACGAGCTTTATAAGGGACGAGAGAATCCTCTATCGTTTTCCACGTTGAAAAGGGCCTATCCGAAAAACGCTGCATAAGTCTTGCCGCAGTGGTTTCACGTCTCTCCCCCGCAAAAAACAGTGCCATAGACTCAAGTTGTTCAGCGACGGCCAAAAGACGGCCATATAAGTAATCGCGCGTAATACGATCTTCTTCCAGTGCCATTTCATATTCCCTTTCTTGATGGGTTCCCCTATATAATGAACATGTAATTCCTAAACATTTCTCCCATTCCCAGACGTCAAGACCTAGCCTGTTTGATACTCGATGAACTGAAGACTCAACTAAGTCTCTTGGGATAGCTACAGCATCCACAATGCAAGGTAACAAACGTTCGATTGTCGCTTTGCTTAATTTATCATTCACTTCCGCTTTGCTTTTATCGCCTAACTTCGTGCAATATGCCGCCCAAGTTATTTCCTTAGGAGATGGCGCACCAGTAAAGTGAGAATCTTTCCCATAATTCTGATGCCATGCAAAATTACTATGCCATTGCTCTACCCTTTTTAAAAATTCACTGGCCAGCAATTCACGGTAATAAATCACCCCCATGCGGCCCGGTGTTGCAGCATCCATCCCCATAACAACAATCTGCTCATTTGCTTCAAGTTTGGTATGATAACCAGCAAGATATTTTTTAAATCTCAGCGCAAATGAACCCCCAAGGTCAATGCCATGATCAAGTGATTGATCTGGATCCTCCACAGTAACCGTTTGCAATACTACAGGTTCTTTAAGTAAATCCCAGGATGCCTTCAACGGATCAGGAATGGTTTTACCCGACACAGCCCAAGCAACATACACTTGATCGCCATTCCGAAATCCCTGCCGAGCTATTAACCATCTGAGTGCATTGTGGGCTTTTTGAGTCACCACAAACCCCACACCTGCGGCTTGATTGGCATCACTACTTGTGAATCTACCCCTAAATGTAAAACCTGACGAATCGTTAGCAGACAAAAGTTTTGCCTTATCACCAGAATGGCGAAGTTTAGCTGGATGATTTGTAGCTAAGGCTTGATCTTCTCCCATCACAAAACAAAGGCCAGATTTACCTACATTGGTGGAATCGAATTGGATCCAACTGTCTTGCAAAGAAGTATCTGTCCACGTTTCAGCTTGCAAATCACCATCTGTTTCTACCTGCCAACAAACCAAAGCATCACCCTGTTCAACTTCTGGCTTGTCTTTGTTAATTCGTTTATCCTTCTGCAACGTTGGCAATACTTTAAATATTAATGGTGTTGGCCTTTCCACATCAGATTCAAAAGGCCAACACGCCAATAATTTTCCATCATCCCCGACATGAATACTTTTCGATTTCACCAAGTCTGAAATAACACGCCCTTTGCTAATGTAATTGTAAACGGCCACTACCTTTTCATGCGAGTAGGGAGAGTTCGCCCATTCTGCAATTAGTTGTTCGTACCCTGAAAAGAATGATGGTTTTCTACCTCCATGGTCAGGGTAATCTTTGGCGACATATTGCAGTTTGTCTGCCAATGGGTGAGGTGGGGGAAGTCTCCCAGATCTGCCTGCCGATTTCTCAGTTGCAGGCAAAACCACTTGTGTTTTTGCCAACACCTCGGCTCTTTTAAAATTCCCACTACCATCAATGATAATTTTAATATGTGCATTTTGCAGAGTATGGCTGATTGGCATTAACTGCTTGCCGTCCGGCAAATTGAGTTTAACCCCAGCCTCATACGTCTCATATAGCTTTGCCAACCAACTCATAACAAAGCCTCCTCTTGTTCAACGGCCAAGACATTCTCTCCCAACCCAAACTCCTTGGGAATCATCTTGCGGATAAAACGACGAGCCTCGCACTCTTCTGGTCGAGGAAACTCAAGTACACCTTTTTGTAAAGTTGCACGCCAAAAGCGACTGCACAGTTCATTTCCTCCCGTTTCGTCAGGATAATCAAAACCGTGAAACATCAAACCGAAACCAAGCTCATCAATTCCGTCATAGGCTCCCTTACCTTCGCCAAACTCACATGGTTCGACATAGCCCTGACAGTCACGCGTCCCGAGAAAAATATCCTGCCTACCACCTTTCTCCAACACACGTTTGGCAATATTAAAATGCTTGCCGGCAATACGGTCCTTGGCTAATTGAGGCTGGTGTTCGTTCCACTCAAAGTGAGCAGTTACCTGGTACTCAACATCGTGCAAAAAAGTATAAATAGCTAACGTATGATCAGGCTTATTTCCGACAGGACTCCAAACTATTGGCTTTGTTCCCTTGGTCTGAGTGCGCAGCGGTTTCATGATACGCACCTTGTCAACATGCCAAATAATAGTCGGCTTCCAATAGATCGACTTCAATACACCCTTTATCGCTTCATAAGTTGGTACATGGTACGAGCATTTTTCTCCGCCTGTTTTCGTCACGGGGTCAGTGAACAGAGCATATCTACCCCACAATTTAAAACTGATGCTGTTTTTCATCAGATCTCCTTTCTAAATTATCTGCGCTTCTAAATCACTGACTTCATCAACCGATAATCCAAATTCTTTACTATAGTGCCGTTCATCAACATAAAAGAGTTCACCACCTCGAATCGGGATGATTGCATCCTTATCTTTCAATTTTCTCCAGATATTCGGAAATACATTCACGCTATATTTTTGAGCCTGCTTAAGCAGTTGCCGTACTTTACTGGGGTCTTGTTCTGCACAAAGTTCAGCAATAAGCAATTCCCCTTCTCTGTAAGGGACAATAACTGCCTCGGTCGGTGCATCAATCGCCTTAAAAATTCTTCCTGCGGTCTTGAATGACTGTCGCAGCATAAAAGAGTTTCTTTTGGGACAAACGTTATTTCTATTGTCACTTAGAAGGTTCAACAGTGTATCAGGGCGACAAGCCTCTTTCGCACTGACTGGATACGCCATTTCGTCCGCACGCTGATAGAAGTAATAAGTGAAATATTGTTCCATCACGTCGGGATTGAGCAGATCGATTCCCTTTGCTTCGGACAACACCCGCAAAGCTTTATCGCGCCCCTCCTTGATATCCTTCAACATCTCTATCGATTCATGTTCTGGATTCACCACATGAACCTTTGCAGTTGAATTCTTTCCGTTACGGTTACAGCGGCCAGCAGCTTGAGCGATTGAATCGAGGCCCGCGAGGAAACGAATCACCGAACCAAAATCAACATCGACTCCTGCCTCAATTAACTGAGTGCTCACACAAAGCACAGGTAGTTCATCATCCAGCCGCTGCCTTATTTCACTCAGTATTTCTTGTCTATGGGCAGGACACAGGCCTGTGCTCAAGTGAAAAATGCACAATTGATCTATCCTTTCACCACACAGTTCGAAAAGCTTTTGTGCCCATGCTTTGGTGTTAACAATAACGAGGCAACTTCCCTTGTTTTCAAACTCTTCTATTGCCAACTCAGCAATTTCCAAATCTGACCATCCAGCGGTTCTTATCTGATTGTTAATCTTCACCCTCTTTAATTGGTCAAACAGTTCACGTACATCTTCAATGAGTTCATTACCTGGTGGGATATTCAACTGCCCTTTATCTGAATTTTTCAACTGATTTAAAAGAGGCTGCGTTGCAGTGCAAAGCAATATGGTGGTTTTCGTATGATCTGTTAAAAAATTGATTGCATTACAAAAGAGATGAACACATTTAATTGGCAGAGTCTGAATTTCATCAAAGATCAGTACAGAGTTTGCTAGTTGGTGCATTCGTCGAGGGCCCCTGGTGCCACCACCAAAGAGTGTTTCCAGAAATTGCACCATGGTCGTAAATACAACTGGAGCATCCCAGTTTTCCGAAACCAACTTGTGCTGCCAAGTTAACTGTTCGGGTTCAAGGTTGGAATGTTGCTCCAAAACCCACGGGAAATCGTCATCATCCCTTTCAATGAGCTTTCGAATTTCTTGAGCATTTTGTTCAATGATAGAGGTGTAGGGGATAATGTAGATGATTCGTTCAAGATTATGCTTTTGAGCATGATGTAATGCATAGCGCATACTTGCGAATGTTTTACCACCACCTGTTGGCACCGTTAGGGTATAGATACCTTGGTCTTCAACTGCACGTTCTTTGCATCGTTTAGAGATATCACAACGAATATTATCAATATCATTTCGAATCGGGAGAGCTAATAGTTTTTTTTCCAAACGGTCAATTGCGATTTCCCAATTGACTGGCTCGTCCCTCCGCAATTTTTTATTTTCAGGATTCTCGAAGTCCGCACTGTTAATTCGATCAGCGTCAATTAAGCAGCTATAGATAAAGCGTGTCCATAATCCAATTTTGAATTGTTTTACGATTTCTGATTGTGCTGGTGATATATTGACAAGTGCTGATATTTGAAATAGACACTTTTGGATCAGTTGCGGCGTTGCGAGCACATTCAATTTATTCAACAGCTCTTTATCCAAAACCGTTTCACACTCAGACAAATGCGTCATTCGGTCATCTTTTTTCATCCGCTTAAGAAAGCTGTTGCCCCCATCGGAGTTAAGACAGTCGATTAATCCACCGTGATGAGATGCTAGGCAAATAGCGAGGATTTGACCGGCCAACTCCCCTTGGGGCCCGTACTGCTTGAATCTTTGCCAAATCCATTGGGCACCACATGTTGAATGATCAATTTTTCCTTTAAGGGCGTTTGAATCAACATGATCGTCATCAATATCAGGATTGAGGATACCAGTTGCTGATTTGATATAGGCTTGAAATTGATCACCATATTTCCCAAAATCGTGTAAAAGTCCTAGTAATTCACCCACTTCAGATATGTTGATTTTTTCTGTTAATTTACTGCAAATTTGCGAAACTTCTTTGAGGTGCGTCTCGACAGTTTGTATTTTCCGATCAGACTTTCTGACATGAGCAACATAATTCATGCGTGATTCTCCATTACAAAAAGAGAAATATTCCTCAAACTGACCTCATGGCTCTGCCAATCTGATTTATCTGGATTATCCGTCGAATGTGCATAAAATTGATCCATAATTCCTCCACGAAACAAGCTACTCTCATTAACTAACCCGTACAATATTTCTAATAAAAATCAATCCACCAACCAACACCCAAGTAAAACGCCTATCATCAGTCCAG
>NBLX01000095.1 GCA_002084705.1 Desulfobacteraceae bacterium 4572_35.1 | reverse complement strand
GATCCACGGAGGTACCATTGGCAACAGTTGTTGCAGCAAAAGCACTGCCTGAAAACAATGCCAACATACATACCAAGCACAAAATCTTTTTCATATTAAACTCCTTTTCAGTCATACGATCTAAAAATACTAGTTATAGCTTTGTGTGTCAGCAAATTTCGCTTCTAGCGATGTCTTGAAGTTACGCAAATCGCTCTGTGCCGCAGAATCAAATGCTTTTTGACGATATGCACTAAACTGAGGAATAGCAATGGCTGCCAAAATACCAATGATTGCCACAACGATTAACAACTCGATAAGGGTAAAACCACCCTCGCTCTTCTTGAACTTGCTCAACATAAGTGTTTCTCCTTTCTTAGAAAAACAATGCGATCGAACCATTCGACCTGTTGGTTAATAATTAAATTTCTACGAATAATAACCCAATATAAGACATTTTAAAACTCTTTAAATAAAATGCAAGAGCTAGAATTGTTTTCTCCTGCGGCTATTTGGCAGTTGTGTTTCAGCTAGATTACTTCTTTCGCTATTTTAAGTATGGAAGATATACAAATTTTGTGCCAAAATTAAAAGTATTACTATCTCCTTGTAATGACAGCCGTTATCGAGTTTGCATTTATTAAACTATATGCATTGATATGCAATGGTGTGGCGTTTAATGGCAGACATTGTGACGTTTTTTGTCACATTTTAGTGTTAACCAGGCGTCATAAAGGCTAAATTAAGCAATTTTATCTCCTTTAACGGAAAACAGAAGAGTTCGTCCCACAGTTTTTAACTGCTCTTCCGTCTTTTGCCGATTTTACTTTACAATGAGATACACCAACCGTAAAACTCGATAGACCAAAACGCTAAGCAATAAGTTGATGTGATAGGTGGGGTATGTTTTTACATTGGTCGATACCAATAAGTACGACTGAAATTGTTTACTTTTTAACTCTATGTTTTTTAGCGCTAAGAGAATGGAATGGATTTATAAAGAGATGCTAAGCGACCCATTTGCGCACCGACCTGGTCAGTGTGAAAGTTTAGGTGATATATTACAATGCCAAATTATCTTATTTTGATGTTCGTTAGTGTTTTTGTTTTAGGTGCAATTGTTGGTTCTTTTTTGAACGTTTGTATCTATCGTATTCCTGCAGGGCAGTCGATTGTGTTTCCTGCTTCCCATTGCCCTGTTTGTGCTGCCTCGTTGCGTTGGTATCACAATGTGCCTATTTTGAGTTTTCTGTTGTTGCGGGCAAAGTGCGCTTTTTGCGGTGTAAAAATATCTTGGCGCTATCCTTTGGTTGAATTGCTTACCGCTCTGTTGTTTGTGTTGGTGTTCAGCTATTTCGGGCTCAGTGTTATCTCTTTAGTCTTTTTTTTGTTTGTTTCTGCTCTCGTAGTTATTTCTTTTATCGACCTTGATTGCCAGATTATTCCAGACATAATTAGCCTGCCGGGTATAGTTGTAGGTTTTTGCTGCTCTTTTTTATTACCGTGGCTGAGTTGGCAAGATTCGTTGTACGGAATTTTACTCGGTGGCGGTAGTCTTTTTGTTGTGGCAATTACCTATGAATTTTTAGCAAAAAAAGAAGGTATGGGCGGAGGAGATATTAAGCTGCTGGCCATGATAGGTGCTTTTTTAGGTTGGAAAGCTGTGTTGCCAATTATTTTTTTCAGTTCTTTAGCAGGAACGCTGATTGGTGTTCCTCTGATGTTGTTTAATGGTAAAGATGGACGTTTTGCCATACCCTTTGGTCCTTTCTTGTCTGTTGCGGCTATTTTCTACCTTTTTTGGGGGAATTCTGTGATTGGCTGGTATTTACATTTTTTTCAATAAATTGATCTGTTCTTTTCCTTCTTGTTAAGTTTGTTGTTTTTTAATTATTCTTGACGCATCCATAAAAATATTTATAATCAAGTACATACGAGTACCAGGAGCTTGTCGGGTTTAGCAAGAATCTATTGCAAAATCGTCTGATCGGTGCATGTTTCCTTATATTTTTGACAAATAGGCTCACTATTTGCTCTCAAATGTTCGAAAATCTGCCCTTGATCGGTCAAATTCTCGCTACAATTTGCCAAGCCTGATAGCCTCCTAACCTTTTTATTGTTTAGCAACTGTCTCTTACTGTAAGGTCATATCTATGTTTGGATCAAAGAAGGATGTTGTTGGTATTGATGTAGGTGCCAGTTCCATCAAACTAGTCCAGTTGCAGGAATCTAAAAACGGATATCAGTTAAAATGTTTAGACCGTGAACTGTTGCCTCCTGAAGCAGTTGTTGATGATTCTATAATGGACTCTAGCGCTGTGGTGATGGCTATTCGTGATTTGATTGCACGGAATCATATTAAATCACACGATGTTGCTACTTCAGTTTCTGGGCGCTCAATTATTATCCGTAAAATATCTCTTACGCTGATGACTGAGGAGGAATTGGATAAATCTATTCAATGGGAAGCTGAACAATATATCCCTTTCGAAATATCTGAGGTTTTTCTTGACTATCATATTCTTGGTCCTGATCCTAACGATTCTGGATTGATGGAGGTTGTGCTTGTTGCAGCAAAAAAAGACTTTGTTAATGAATATGTGTCGGTGTTTGTTGAAAGTGGTCTAAATCCGGTTGTGGTAGATATAGATTGTTTTGCCATAGAGAATATATATTGCTCTGTTTATGATGTTGATGCTCTAAATGTGGTTGCCTTTATAGATATGGGCTCCAGCGGAGTTCAGGTTAATGTGATCAAAGATGGTGTTTCAGTGTTTACCCGCGATATTCAGTTTGGTGGGGATAGTTATAACGAAGAATTGCAAAAGCAGTTTGGGTTAGATGCGCAAGCAGCGGAAAAGCTTAAGCTTGGTATTGATAACGGCGGTGTAGACACTGAGCAGTCACTTGCGGTTATGCAGCGGGTAACGGATAGCCTAGTGCAAGAGGTGCGTCGTTCTATTGATTTCTTCTCAGCAACTTTTGCTGACGAGAAAGTGCAAAAGGTTTATTTGACTGGCGGGGTTTCACTTGCGCAAAATGTTGTCCCTTCTTTAGCGGAAGCCTTGGAGATTCCGGTTGAAGTTTTAGATCCATTTAGTCGGATGCAGGTAAATGAAAAAGATTTTGATTTAGAATATGTTAAGTCTGTAGCGCCATTCTTTTCTGTGGCCGCTGGTTTGGCAACCAGAAAAGTGGGAGATAAATTATGATACGTATTAATCTACTTCCTGTTAAGGCTGCTCAAAAGAAAGTACAGTTGCGTAACCAGTTGATTGTTGCGGTCGTGACTATTGTGCTGGCTATAGGTGTTTGTAGTGGGGTGTATACCTCGATACAATCTGATATTGACGACGTTAAACATGAAATAAAAAAAAATAATAAAGAGATAAACAAGCTAAAGAAAAAGATAGGCGAGGTTAACAGGTTTAAGAAGTTGCAGGGGGAGTTAAAGAATAAACTGGATGTATTGGCGAAACTTAAGGCTGCAAAGTCAGGACCAGTGCACTTAATGGACGAACTTGTTGAAGCACTCCCCAATAAATTGTGGATCACTGATTTTAAGGATAGGGGTGGTAGTATCTCCATCAAAGGTGTTGGTCTAACTGAAGACGATGTTGCTGCATTAATGATATCTTTAGAAAATTCACCATACTATCAATCAGTTAATCTTAAAGTTACCAAACAAAAATTGGCTAGTGGTTTGAAGTTACAAAATTTTGATTTGAGCTGTAAGGTTGAAAAGCAAAAAACAGCACCTAAGTCTGGTAAATAGGAGGAAATAGAATGGATGCTCGGGTGGAAACAATCCTTAAAATGCCTCTTTATCAGCGTGTTTTGATACTTCTGGCCATTGTGGCTCTGATAATTGGAGGTTATGTTTATTTTTTACACATTCCAGCGCAGGAACAACTTGATAAACAGATAACTAAAAGTGAAAAACTACTGATAAAATTGCAGGAGAGCCGTCGGATAGCTAATAATTTGCCTCGCTTTAAGGCTGAATATGAAAACATGCAAAAACAGCTTAATTTGGCATTGAAGGAACTGCCGAATAAGAGTGAGATTCCAAGCCTGTTGTCTAGTGTCGCTGGACTAGCTAAGGATAATGGTCTTGAGGTTAAAGAGTTTAAGCCTAAAAAAGAGCAGCCGAAGGGTTTTTATGCCAGAGTTCCAGTAGCACTTAAACTTGCAGGTTCGTACCATGAAATGGCGCTTTTTTGTCAAGCAGTGTCAAATTTGGATCGTATCGTCAATATAGAAAATATTACCCTTGGTAAAGCAAAAACCACAGACGGGCAGACTCAACTTACAATTACTGCTAATGTAGTTACATATCGTTTTGTTGAGAAACCGCCTACACCCTCTAAAAAGAGGAAGAAAAAATGATGAGAATTCTCTTGTTGTTACTTAGCTTGGGTTTGGTTGTTTCTCTTTCTGCCTGCGATGAAAAACCCCGGAAAAAGACCAGGGTCGTCCGGCCGCGTGTCGTTGCAAAAAGGCCGGTTAAAACAGTTAAAAAAGTGCCCGAGTCAAATCGGCCCAAGTTTGCGTATGTTGCTGGAGAAAGGCGCGATCCTTTTACCTCCTTACTTGCTGTGCGTAAACCCTTAAAGTCTGATTTAGAACTAGAAACACCTTTGCAAAAGTTTGGCCTTAAGGAGTTAAAGTTGACCGCTATTATTATTGGTAAAGGGGAGCCGCGAGCAATGGTGATTGCCCCAGATAATAAGGCCTATATTCTTAGTGCAGGAATAAAGATTGGTAGAAACCGTGGTGTTATTAATGAAATAACAAAAGATGAAGTGATAGTTGAAGAAAGTTTTCGTGATTTTTCTGGTGGCGTGAGGACAGAGATTAAAAGTATAACTCTCCCGAACAGGGAAGGGGAATAGGTGATGACAATGATTTCTAGTGTATTGAAAAAGCTACTGGCATTCTGTGCAGTTGTGCTGCTGGCAACTTTGGGTTTGACTGAAATATGCTGCGCACAGTCATCACCTGAGATGGTTACTGTTCAGTCTGTAGAGATTGATTCAAATCGAATTTTTCTACATACCGATTCTGATAAGCTTTCATTCGATAGTTATACTTTAGCAGCGCCGCCGCGCTTAGTGGTGGATGTTTTGGGAGCGATACCTGAGTTCAGTGAGCGATCATTCTCTGTTGGCAACGGCTTCAGTGGTGTGCGTATTGGCTTGTATGCTGAAAAGACACGCTTTGTTTTTGATGGAGCCAATAATGCTTTGCCTGATGCAGAAGTTGTCCAGCAAGGCAATGATGTGTTGATTAGCTGGGGTGCTGCTAATTTAGCAGTGAAACCAACGAAACGAGTAGCCAGTGTTGTTAAATATGGAAAACCGGCATCGGTTAAAAGTATAGATTTTGATAGCAATGCTGGGGTATCCACCTTTAAAATAGTTTTAACAGCAGACGCAAAATATATACCGGCAAAAGTTGATGGAGATATTGTCCGTTTTGGGGTGAAAAATGCTGTTATTCCCCGAGCGTTGCGTCGCGTTGTCGATGCCTCAGTATTTCCGAGCGCGGTGCTGCAAATTGTTCCTTACTCCACCATAATAGCTGGCGAACGCTGTGTGATGTTTGCCGCAAGCATGAAAGGACCTGTTGAGTATTCTGTAGATGGCAGAGGTAAGACGCTGACATTTAAAACTGTGGATGGTCCCTTTGCCGAAGCTCAAGTGGATAAAATTAGTAGGGTAGCAATACCTGTAAATGGTGTTTCTCCAACGGGTTCCGTAGAGCAACAGAGCCTTGCCGGTGATGATGTGGCTAATGTGATTGAAACATTATCAGTTGCGCAATGCGATAATGGAACACCTGGTGATGCTTTGACAGAAGATGGCGAAGAGATCGTAAAGGTTTATACTGGAGTACCTGTAACGCTGGTATTTGATGATGCCGATATTCGTAAGGTTATGCAATTACTAGCTGAGGTCAGTGATCAGAACCTGATATTATCAGATGACGTTAAAGGTAAGATTTCTTTGCGCTTGCACGATGTGCCTTGGGATCAGGCGCTTGACCTAGTGCTACAGATTAAACAACTAGGGACTATCGAGAGTGGGAATGTGGTGCGTATTTTGCCGTTGAAGAAAATTGAGGAGATGAAGACGGCTCGCCTGCAGTCCAAGAAAAAAATAAAGACTCTTGAGGAAACTCAAACACGGATATTTGAAGTTAGCTATAAAGATACCGATACCATTGAAGATGTTTTAGACGATATGATTACTGATCATTGAAGGTAGTAAAAAGATAATGGTCACAGATATCCCCTCCAAGCTCGTTGAGATAGATGCTTTATTGAAGGAGCTTGATGAGCCGGTTAAGCAGGTTATGATTGAAGCAAGGATTGTTGAGGCCAGTATGGGAAGTGCTTTGAATCTTGGTGTTAATTGGGGGCTAAATTATACCAATGATGATACAGGTGCAATAGGGATTGAACATGTGGATACTGGTAGTGTTTCACTTGGAGGTGACTTTTTATTGCCAGCAACGATAGGAACAGCGGGAATTGGAGCTGATTTAACTTATGGTAGGCTTGGTTTAGATGATTTAGTTCTAGATTTGAAGTTGGCAGCCTTAGAATCAGCTGACGAACTAAAAATTGTATCTTCACCTAAAGTTTTAACGTTGGATGGAGAAGAGGCCGAAATATCTGATGGTGTCCAAATTCCTTATAAAACTATTTCTGATCAGGGAACCAAGACAGAATTTCAAGATGCTACGTTGTCATTGAAGGTTACGCCAGAAGTTAATCCTGACAACACTATTATCTTAACTGTTGAAGCGTCAAATAGTCGGCCTGGTTCAACTTATAGTGATGGAACAGGTATTGATACCAAAGAAGTTACTACTAAGTTGTTGTTGAAAAGTGGAGAAACATCAGTAATTGGTGGAGTATATGTTGAATCGGAAACTGATTCAAATCAAGGGGTGCCATTGTTAAAAGATATACCTTATGTTGGTGCTCTTTTTAGATCAAAAATAAATAACAACTCACGACGTGAGTTGTTGATTTTTATTACGCCACGGATTGTTTCACAGTAAAATAATTTTGTTACATTTATAATAGAAAGATTAAAGGACAGGATCTCCTGTCCTTTTTCTATATAATTAAGGTTTTTGATTTTGAAGAATGTAATATTTTTTATCGGTTTTATGGGGGCAGGAAAAACAACCATAGGTCGACAGTTAGCTGAAAAGTTAAATATAAATTTTGTTGATTTAGATGAGCAGATAGAAAAATCAGCTGGATGTATTATTAATCAAATTTTTGCTCAGCACGGCGAAGATTATTTTCGTGATCTCGAAACTAAAGAACTTGCTGGCTTTAAAAATCATGTACCTACTGTTGTTGCAACGGGTGGAGGAGTTGTTGGTCGCGAAAAAAATTGGGAATTGATGCGTAGCCACGGTAAAGTGTTTTATCTACATGCCGATTGGGATACAATATCCGAAATTCAATAGGAAAAAGTTTAACCGCAATTGATTTTCCTCGCCACGTTGTTGTGGTTTCCAATACGACAGTTGCCCCTCTTTATGCCCAGCGCGTAATGTTTAGCCTGAGCACTGCCGGATTTGTGGCCGAATTGATTGAGGTCGCCGATGGTGAAAATTTTAAAACAGCAGCCACCCTCAATGATATTTATACTAAATTATTAGAGTTTGGCTGTGATCGCAGCAGTGGCATTGTTGCATTGGGCGGTGGTGTCGTAGGGGATATGGCTGGATTTGCCGCGGCTACTTTTATGCGTGGGATCCAATTTGCTCAGGTGCCGACAACCTTGTTGGCGCAAGTTGATAGCTCTGTTGGAGGGAAAACAGCAATAAATCATCCGCTGGGTAAAAATATGATAGGTGCATTTTATCAGCCGCGTTATGTTCTGATAGATGTTGCAACTTTAGCAACTCTAACGGAACGTGATTTTATCGCGGGTCTGGCCGAGGTGATTAAGTACGGCATGATCTACGATGGAGATTTTTTCAGTTGGTTGGAAGAAAATATTGCGGTTCTGCTATCTCAAGACCGTGAAGCCTTAGTTTATGCGATCACACGGTCTTGTCAGATTAAGGCACAGATTGTTGAGCAAGATGAGACAGAAAATTCTATCCGGGCAATCTTGAATTATGGTCACACATTTGGTCACGCGGTTGAACAACTGTCTGGTTATGGTACGTTTCTGCATGGTGAAGCGGTCGCTATAGGGATGGTGGTTGCAGCTAAGTTGTCCTGTCAGTTGGGACGTTGCTCTATCGATGACGTGAATCGTTTGATTACTTTATTGTGTAACTGTGGTTTTGTCTTGAAGCCACCCCGGTTTGAGATTGATAAATATGTGGCTGTTATGTGTCGTGATAAAAAAGTGAAAGATGGTGTATTAAATGTGGTGCTTAATTACGGCATAGGTAATTATGAGATAAGGTCTCTATCAAATCCCCTAAAGACTTTTTCTCAAATTGAACTATATGCCGGTATGTTAAACAAATAAGATGGCATTGCAAAAAAATAAGACCGTAAATAAAGGTTTCATGATGAGGTGTCGAAATGGATAATTCCTTAAATGTTGTCGAGTTGTTAGCACAAATAAAAGATTATACTGCTCAGCTTAAAAAAGACCCCACCTCGGATAAATTTGTTCTGTTGGCTCAAAATTATACCAAGCTAGGTTTGCTTGATTCAGCATTAAATGCCCTACGACAAGGTCTTATTCATCATCCTGAACACCACACCGGTCAATTGATGCTGGCGCAATTGTTAGTTGAAGATGCACAGTATGACGATGCTGTGGCAATATACGATAAAATATTGG